>JAGLWO010000178.1 GCA_023133395.1 Candidatus Cloacimonadota bacterium
GAGTGTAATTCTGCATTGCCAGCCCGAAATGACCAAAATTATCTACAGAGTATTTAGCCCTTTTCATATTACGCAGAATCATTCTATCAAAAACACGGTGGTAATTCTCGTTTGGCATGGACTCCATCAGCTTTTGAATAGACTTATTCAGGTTATCGTCTATCTTAAATTTCAACTCATATTTACTAACGATATCTTTTACCACTTCAAGCTTTTTCTCATCAGGTTCTTCATGAATGCGATATAAGGTTTTCTGATTGGAAAGCTGCTTTGCGATAAACTCATTAGCAACCAGCATAAAATTTTCGATAAGTTTGTGAGATTCTGTATTTTGGCTTCGTTTTAAATCGTAAATGTAACCTTCTTCATCAAATATGAACTCAGTCTCAGGGATGTTCAGTTGTATATATCCTTTCTCTATACGGTTTTGTTGTAGGGCAAAGGAGAGTTTGCGCATTTCATCGAGCACATCAGCCAGTTCTTTATCTATACTATTTTCTTCACCATCAAAAAGGCTATCAATTTCTTCATAAGCAAAACGAGCATTCGATCTGATCACACTTTCATATACTTCCTGATGCTGTATATTTAACTCTCTATCAAATTTCGTTATAACGCTGACTGTAAGCTTATCTTCGGATGGTCTCAAACTACAGACATTATTGGAAATTTTCTCAGGCAGCATTGGTATGACTTTTCCGGGAAAGTAGTAGCTGTTTCCTCGATTTACTGCTTCTTTGAACAGATTGCATCTTGGTCGAACATAATGGGCAACATCAGCAATATGAACATAAAGATTATAGCCATCATCAAGTTTCTCCAGGGAAATTGCATCATCGAAATCTTTGGCAGAAGCAGGATCGATTGTAAAAGTGATAAGATCTCTGAAGTCTTTTCTTCGACTGATTTCATCTTCCGTAATTTTCTGGGGTATTTCCTTTAATTCGGAAAGAACTGCATCCGGGAATACCAGCGGGAGTTCATATTGTCTTATTACGCTGATAATCTCCACCTTGGGGTCATCAGCTTTTCCAAGAACTTCTTTAACATCACCAACAGGTAGCCTTTGCAGTTCCCGGTTACCCCAGTTCAGAATCTTGAGAACTACTTTCTCACCGGTTTTTGCATTTGAAAGATCATTAATAATAAAATGTGTATGAATTTTCGATTTATCAGGGACAAGAAAGAACTTACCTTTGTATTCCTGTAAAATTCCCACAAAAGAATCTTGATAGCGTTCAATGATTTTTGTGATTATCCCGCGCCTTTTACTGTTTCTCGAGTATCTAACTTCAACTTCGACTTTATCTTTATGATATGCTGTTAATGTATCTTCTATAGAGACGTAAACGTCAAAGTCATGTGTATTTACAAACGCAAAGGTTTTATTTTTTGCTAATGAAGTTGCATCGAATGTTCCGATTACGTAATTTTTGTGTTTTATATGCAATGATGAGTATTTTCGACTTTTCAAAATAATTTCTTCATTTTTCGTGAGCTTGAAAAGTGTATCTATGAGGTCTTTATGTTTGTGTTTTTTTACATGTATTTCTCTTGCTATATCTTTTATTTTATATCTGTTATGACTATTATTCTCAAGAAACTTCTTAACTTTGAATGCTAACTTCCTATCGAACATTAAACTTTCTTACCGATTTTCTCTTCGAGCAGTTTAAAAAGCTCTTCCTTTTCCGATTTAAACTTTGAGAAGCGAATGGACTGTCCTCTGAATGCATCCAATCTTCTGTGCATTTTAAAAGTACTGAGCATTACACCTTTCTTATCAGCATAGAAACAGCCAAAATCTGAGTAGAATCTTTCAACTTTAATGAACCAGTATAAAATTTCAATTTTATTCTCATAAAAAGAATATTTCGTAGGAATAAAATATGATATCAAACTAAAAAATAATATTGCCAATCCAAGATAATAAAACAATGGCATTTCCCATATTACAACAGCTATTTTCCATAGACCAAAAGCTATGATAATCAAAAACATAATCAACAATACAGAGGTCAAAGTATAATCTTTTAAAGGGTGAGAGGTCCAACTTAATCTTGGTTCATTATTCGACATTCTGTACTATCTCCCTGCATTTTTCTATTTCTTCTTTTATTGAGATAATTCTGTCAAAAACCTTTGTGGAAGTGAATTTGGAACCGATCGTATTGATCTCACGATGCATTTCCTGAAGAATAAAATTAAGGCTTTTTCCTGCTTCAGAACTTATATCTATCCTTTCTTTAAATTTATCAATATGATTTTTCAATCTTACGATTTCTTCAGTGACATCTGCTTTTTCGATGTAGAAAGATACTTCTAATAATATTCGCTTATAATCATCATCTGTAAGTTTTTTATTAAATGTGTTTTCAATATTATACTTGAATTTCTCAGATATCTCTTTTTTAAATTTCGGGAATTCTCTTTCTATGAATTTCAAGGATGAATTCATTGAGCTGATCGAGGTTTTAAGGAATCTTTTCATTGATTGACCTTCTGAAAAAGCCATCTTCTGATGTTCTTTTAATGCTCTATTGAAAGTACTTACAATAGTATTTACGAAATTTTTATTTTCTAGATCTTTTCTCTTAATTTTTATAACATCCTTTTCGCATAGAACTTTTTCAAAAGGCAGTTCAGCATCGACTTTTAAAGCCTTTTTAGCTTTCTTGTAAATATTCCAGTAAGTTTTAAGACTCTCTTCATTTAATTCTAATTCTGGTGCTTTCTTAATATCGTAATTTAGATAAACATCAACTTTACCGCGTTTAATTGAATTGCAGATCAACTTATTAATTTCAGGTTCTATGAATGAAATCTCGTTTGGTACTTTTAATTTAAAGTCCATAAAACGGCTATTCAGGGACTTTATCTCAACTTCAATATCATAGTTTTTATCTGAATACTTAGCTCTTCCGAAACCAGTCATGCTTTTCATTTTTTTTCCTTATTATAAATAAATTAAAACTTCAGAAAAATAAATTTAAAAAAACGCTTCGAGTGTCAATTAAATTATAAAAATGCTAAAGGAACTTTACGTCCCGAAACCCCAAACCAGCTACCAAATACCCTAAACCCAAAACCCTATACCGCTTCTTGACCTTCGAAGCTTTCTTGATCTCCATAGTTTCACGTAGGAGATAGCAGAGTGGGATAATCCACAACCCCCAAACCCGCTACCTAATACCTATAACCATTTATTCCTTGACACCTTTCTCTAATTTCTCATTTTTTTCACGGTTTATGAAACACAGCATTGAAAATATTATAAAATGTTAATATAATTAATTTTGTTACTTAGATATTTAAATTTGAAAGATGAGGTTTTTTTCGAGGATAAATACATTATACACTAACACTAATATAGAATGAAGGAGATGATAATGCAAGAAGAACAGAAACAAAGAATCATTAAAGCGCTCGAAGAACGTGGAGCCAAGCTGCCATGCCCTAGATGTGGAAATCAACGTTTTTCGCTTTTGAACGGCTATTTCAATCAGACGATTCAGACTGAATTGAAAGGTATAAGTATTGGTGGTCCGTCAGTTCCTTCTATTGTTTTAGCCTGCACAAAATGCGGTTATTTGAGTCAGCATGCTTTGGGCACATTGGGATTACTTTCAAAGGACGGTGACCAAAAATGAATGAACAAAAAATACCTTCTGGTAAAATTAAGATCGATACTGAATCCCTCAAGAATCAGCTGGTAAACGTTTCAGAGGTACACCTAAACGTATCTCAGGATTTTATTATCACAACTGAAGACAAGGTACGCCTATGCTTATCTGAACACTTGAAACGAATGGAAATGAAGCGTAGTTGGATGGCTCCCTTTGGCATTTTCATAGCGATTTTGGTTACTTTTATTACTTCGACATTTAAGGATGCGGGTCTAAGTGCAGATACGTGGCGTGCTATTTTCATAATCGTAGGGATATTATCATTTGTAAGGCTTGTATGGTCAATTATAGAAGCTTTAAAATCGGAAAAGATTGATGACATTGTTGAACAATTGAAAAAGGATTTGCAGTCAAAAGCAAAATCTATCCTGAAAAAAGAGATACAGGAAGAAAAACCGAAGATAGAAGAACTAACAGTACAGATTATTGAAGAAAATATAAAAAATATTATTCAGAAACTAAAAAAGGAAAAACCAATAGTAGGAAATTACTTTGAAAAAAGTAAATTAGAAAACGTTTCTAACAATACCGTTCATTATACTGTTGCTAATTCTCTGTCTCATAAAATGTTAGAGGATAATACAGCTATAATTTCAGTGATATTTTCAAATCATTTCAATTTAAAGATAAGGGTGGAATTTCTGCTTCAGAAGGAACAAAAAGAGTACAAGTTTTAGTTTTATGAAACTTAAAAGGGACAACGGAAATAGTTCTTAAGATCTAAATAAATTAAAAAAATCTATCGAGTCATTTCACTGGATATTTTGGTCTGTTGATGCAGCACACCTAGTCATTACCCCTCCACCACATAAATATAATTCAGCAGTGCCCTGGGTTTTTAACATAGGGGAGAGACGGGTTTGTAAAGTAACTTTCCGAAACTTATCCAGCAATTGCCAGAATCTTCTATATAAGAAATTTCGTAAAGGATAACTATATAATTTTACTAAGATTTATTTCTATTATTAATAAATTCTCAATTAAAAGTAAATTCATAGATAACTATATTTTGTTAGTTATATTATTTTTCTTTACAATTTTTTTAGATTATTTTTTTTACTTATAAAAATTTTTTAAGGTAATGAATATGAAGAAGATTTTAATATTTATATTTTTTCTCTCAGCAATTTGTGTTCTTCCTGCAATAGAATCCGAGAATCTCAACACTATTGTAGAACTGGAAACAGAGCAAAGAATATCTGAACGAATTGAAAAGTTATTGTTCCCTTTCGTTGGTGAATCTATTGTAATTATCGATCTGGACCTTAAATATCCTACTTTACAATTACGTACTTACAAAGAGGATATTAAATCATATTATAAAGATGATATTCAAAAAAGCAAATCCGAACTATTAAAGAATAAACTAACAAAAGCTAATATTAATCAAATACAAATTGTTAATATGAAAGTTAGTATTTATTTGAGGAAATCAATTGAATCCGATAAGGAAAAATTTGTAGAACAAAGTTTAACAGACTGGTTGGGACTTGATTTGCAAAAGGGTGATAAACTTACGATATATAAAACGCTTTCTTATACCGAAGCCGTGGGGAAACCCGGGAAAACTTATGAAAGTTCTCTTCCTTATACAAATATTAATAGACCATTTACAAACGAGGAGAAAGGAATTTCCGCAAATACCTGGTTTATTTTTATTATCGGTTTGATTTTATTTGTTATCTTTGTATTGTTGAATTCTACACTCCGCTTTGGAATACGAACACTT
>JAGLWO010000179.1 GCA_023133395.1 Candidatus Cloacimonadota bacterium
CTGAAACGAGATAACATCCACATTTCAGAGGAGAATATTGTCATCACTTCTTCAGGTCAGCATGGGTTGGATATAACAGGCAGACTCTTTCTGAATCCGAGCGACATTGTTATAATTGACCGTCCAACCTTTGCTGGTGCAATTGTAGCTTTCCAGCTTCAACGACCTGAATTCATCGGGGTTGATATTGAAGATGATGGACCTGATGTTAATTTATATCAGAAAAAAATTGAAGAATTAAAAAAGCACAATAAAAAACCCAAATTTATTTATGTTGTTCCTGATTTTCAAAATCCATCCGGGATAACTATGAGTCTTGAAAAAAGAGAAACTCTCTTAGATTTGAGTTATGAGTATGACATTCCAATAATTGAAGACAGCCCTTATCGTGATCTCAGATATTATGGAAAAACAATTCCTTCAATTTTCGAGCTCGATCAAAAGCGGGGAGGAGCAAATGTAATCGGATTGTACACTTTCTCCAAATTGTTCTGTCCCGGCATCAGGGTTGGATTCAATATCGGACCAAAAGATGTTATTGACAGAATGACTAATATCAAGGAAGGAAATGTTCTCAATACTCCAAAATACAACCAGGATATGTGCACAGCTTTTTTAACTGAAATGAATTATGAACCTCACCTCGAAAAATGCAGGAAATACTATCGTGAAAAACTTAATATTTTCCTTCAAACAATGGAAAAATTCTTCCCACCGGGAATGGGAATTACATGGACAAAACCAGAAGGAGGACTTTTCCTCTGGGTTACAGTTCCAGAGCATATTGACACTTATAAGTTGTTCTATGAAGCACTTAAATTCAAAGTTGCATTTGTTCCGGGAAGTGCATTTTATGGTGAAAATCCAAGTAATAATCACATGAGAATAAACTTTTCCTTTGCTTCCAAAGAACAGCTTACAGAGGCTGTTAAACGTTTGTCTGAATGTATAAAAAATCATATTTAGAGGAATATTATGGATCTGGGAATAAAAGATAAAATTGCTCTGGTTACTGCTTCGAGTAAAGGTCTAGGAAAAGCTGTTGCTCTCAGGCTATCTATGGAAGGTGCTAAGGTTATGATTTGCTCACGGAATGACGAGAACATAGTGCAGACTCGAGATGAAATTGTTTCCCAAACAGGTGGATTGGTAAAAGCTTTTATCTGTGATGTAACTTATGAGGAAAATGTTCATGAAATGATCGAACAAATTGTAGAAGAATTTGGGACAATAGATATCTTAGTTTGCAATGCTGGGGGACCACCTGCGGGTACAGCAGAAGATTTTAAGCTTAAAGATTATCGCCAGGCAATAGAATTAAATCTACTGAGTACGATAAATCTCTGCAACCTGGTTATTCCATATATGAAAAAACAGAAATGGGGAAGAGTCGTTAATATGACATCTGTCTCTGTGAAACAACCAATCGATAATCTTATTCTTTCCAACACATCAAGAACAGGGATTCTTGGTTTTTCTAAATCGCTTTCAAATCAGGTGGCAAGATATGGAATTACTGTGAATACTGTTTGCCCGGGCTATACAAAAACACAGAGAGTAGAAAATTTGGCTAAAGCCTTTGAAAAAAGCGGAAAGGGAACAATTGATGATTTTTATACTAACCTTGAGAAAAATATCCCAATGGGAAGAATTGGAACTCCGGAAGAATTTGCACAAGCTGTTACTTTCCTGACATCAGAGGGAGCAGGATACATCACTGGAACTGCATTGCACATCGATGGGGGATTTGTGAAAGGAATATTTTAGAATTAATAGTATATAAGTTTTAAGACAAAACAAAAAAAGTTTAAATCTAAAATTAACCTTAGTGTCTTTGTGACTTAGTGGTAAAAAAAAGGAGAATAAAAAAATGAAACAAAAATTAGTACTTTTAGGTTTTGGAACTGTAGGGCAAGGAATCTGTGAGATTCTTTTAGAAAAAAAGGAATATCTAAAGGAAAAGTATAATTACGAATTTGATGTCGTTGCTGTGGCAGACTTTGTCTATGGAAATGTTTATAATCCGGATGGATTGGACATTCCTTTAATGTTAGAACAAGCAAATGCAAAAAAGAAATTCACTAAAGATGTAGTTGATTGGGATAATATCAAACTTATCAAAGAATGCAATGCTGATGTTCTCTGTGAATTAACTTTTACAGACTTGAAAACCGGCGGACCAGCTGTTGACCATTGCAGAGCCGCACTTGAATTTGGGAAACATGTGGTTACGAGCAATAAAGGACCTACTGCTCTCAGATACCAGGAAATGAAAGCTCTTGCAGATAAGAATGGCGTGAAATTCCTGATTGAAGGAACTGTCTGTGCTGGGACACCGGTAATTAATCTGGTAGATGGACCTCTTGCTGGCTGTAAAATTTCAAAGATCAGGGGAATTCTGAACGGAACAACAAATTATATGCTTTCAGAAATGGAAAAAGGAATGGGTTATGATGAAGTCCTCAAAGTAGCTCAGGAACTTGGTTATGCAGAAGCTGATCCAACCGGAGATGTGGAAGGTTATGATGCCAGAGGAAAAGTTACGATCCTTGCCAACATCGTTATGGGAGCACCTCTTAATATAAATGATGTTTCCTGTGAAGGTATAACAAAAATCACTTCTGATGATATTAAAAAGGCAAAAGGACAAAATGCTCGCTGGAAACTTATTGGTTCTGTTGAGAAAAAAGAAGGAAAAGTGACTGGTTCTGTAGCTCCAGAAATGATAGATTTATCACACCCGCTTGCAGGAGTAATGGGTGCAACAAATGCTCTTACATTCTCCACAGACCTTCTGGGTGATGTTACTATTGTTGGTCCAGGTGCTGGCAGGATTGAAACCGGATTTTCTATTTTAACCGACCTTTTAAAAATACATAAGGAATCATAGAAAGCGAGGGTTTACTAATGTCGTACACTGGTAAATGGATACATATCGACCTTTCAACGGGAAAGTATGAAACTGGAAAAACAGATAAAACACTTCTGAAAAAATATATTGGCGGAAAGGGACTTGGCTTTGCTTTACTTGAAGAAATGGCTCCCAGCCCAGAGCCATATGGACCGGAAAATCCATTGATATTTGTTACGGGTCCTTTTACAGGAACAAAAATCCAGACAAGTGCACGCAGCACTTTGGTTTCCCGCTCGCCTTTGACAGGTTCCATCCATGATTGCCATTGCGGAGCGCATTTTGGTCCTGCATTGAAAAGAGCTGGATATGATTATCTCATCGTAACTGGAAAATCTGAAAAGCCTGTCTATATCTACCTGACTGATGAAAAAGTTGAAATCAAAGATGCTTTTGATTTATGGGGGAAAGGTATTTTCTTCACTGATGATGAATTACTTAAAAGACATCCAGGTAAAGACCCTTGTGTTGCCACGATTGGTCCTGCTGGAGAAAATCT
This sequence comes from Candidatus Cloacimonadota bacterium, assembly GCA_023133395.1. Lineage (GTDB taxonomy): Bacteria > Cloacimonadota > Cloacimonadia > Cloacimonadales > TCS61 > JACNIV01. The sequence goes on from JAGLWO010000179.1 coordinate 3,411, forward strand.
ATCAAAAATGGCCTGCATTGGTGTTGATAAACATCGTCAGTTTGGTAGGGGTGCTCTTGGTGCTGTAATGGGTTCTAAAAATCTGAAAGCATTAGTTGTGGATGGTGATACAAAAATAAAATATTTTGATGAAGAAAAATTCAAAGAAATTAATTTAAGATTTTCAAAGGATATTCTAAATAATGATGGAGTTAAATTCCGCCGGGTTAAAGGCACGATGAAATGTGTTCGTAGTGGACAGGAAAACGAATATCTTCCCACCAGGAATTTCCAGAAGTGTACTTTTGACGAATTTGAGGGAATTACTTCCGAAACTGCTCGTAGAGTATTAAACTGGGAAGATACAGGCTGCTTTAATTGCGCAATTCGTTGCTCAAAGTGGGCAAGATGGGATGGTCACGAAATCGAAGGACCGGAATATGAAACCACAGCCTTTCTTGGTTCAGGCTGTGAGATTTCGGATATAAAAGAAGTAACTTTGACAAATGAACTTTGTAATGACCTCGGCTTTGATACGATAAGTATGGGTGTAACCTGCTCTTTCGCAATGGAGTGCTATGAAAAGGGATTGATCGAGGACTGGAAAGGTCTTGAATTAACCTGGGGAAATGCATCCGCTCAAAGAGAATTAATAAGACTGATGCTGAAAAGGGAAGGAGTAGGAACAATTTTTACTGATGGCACAAGAAAAGCTTCTCAGAAAATCGGGAAAGGAAGTGATGAATTTGCAATGAATATATTTGGTATGGAAATTTCTGGGGTTAATCCTCTTGGCTGCTTAACAATGAGTGTTTCGCTTTCAGTTTCCGATTTTGCCAGCCATACACGGCAGTGGTGCACAGAAGCGGAAATGGGTCCCGAATTCAAAATAGAGGATATTCCCTACACAGTTGTTATGGGTCAGGATGAAATAAACACGAGAAACAGTCTGGTAATTTGCGATTTTGTTCCTCTTGGATTGGATAGAATGGCTTCTCTATTGAATGCAGCAACTGGTTTGGATCATACTGAAGAATCTTTGAGAGAAGTGGGAAGAAGAATTACACACTTAGCACGTAGATATAATTTACGAAATGGCAGAAAACATACAGATGATATTTTACCGGAAAGATTTTTCAAAGAAGAATCTCAATCCGGGTTTATGAGAGGTAAAATATTAAGTAAAGAATTCTTTAATAAATTAATTCAAGAAGTCTATGAAATTCGCGGCTGGAATAAAAGAGGAGAACCAACCGAAGAAACTTTGAAGAAATATGGACTTTAAATAAAATATTAAATATAAAAAAATGAAGAAAATAATAATTTTACCCTTTATCCTTTTTACTTTATCTTTCCTCCCTGCAGACACCCATATCCCATACGGAGATGTAAGTGGTACATGGTCAATTGATGGCAGCCCATATATTATTGATGGGCACATAAACGTTCCCGTAGACAGTATATTAGTAATTGAACCAGGCGTGAATGTTATTTTTTCTGATCAGTATTATTTTCGAATATATGGAAAGTTATTATCTGAGGGAACATTAATTGATACTATATATTTTACAGTTCAAGATACAATAAATGATTTTGCAGGATTGTTTTTTTGTGAAGCAGATACTTCATTTCAGGATAGCTCGAAAATGAATTTTTGTAAATTTGACCCTGGTTGTGTGAGTTTTAACAATTCATCATGTGCAATTGTAAAAAATAGTATTGTTACTAATGGTTATGGAATTGGTTTTGATAATTCCAATCCAACTATAGTAGATGTAACTATTACTAACAATACTAGCGAAGGTTACGGTGGTGGTTTATATTGCACCAACTCCTCTAACCCGAGTCTAATTAATGTTACTATTAGCGGGAACACAGCTGCTGGAGCTGGTGGTATTTGGTGCAATGATAATTCTAATCCAACCTTAGATAATGTCTATGTTGAAAACAATTCACCAAATGGATTCTCATGCACTTCCTCTAGTCCGATTCTAAATAATGTCACCATCAGTGGACACGAAGGAGGAGGTTTCTCTTGTTCTAGTAGCTCAAATCCGATACTAAATAATGTTATAATCAGTAATAATAATAGCTATGGAGGAATCTTCTGTGCTAACTCCAATCCAATACTTTCTGATGTTACTATCAATGAAAATAGCGCTGATATATATGGTGGAGGTATATACTTTTTAGGTAACTGTAACCCGATTTTAATAAATGTAACAATTACTGGAAATGAAGCTGGCGGTTTAGGCGGTGGGATTTGTAGTGATTTTGCTGATATAATAATAGTAAATTCTTTAATAGTAGGTAATACTGCTGGAGGTGGTGGTGGAATCGGTTGTTTCTATGAAGGCAGTAGTATGAATCTGACCAATGTTACAATAAGCGAAAATATTTCTTTAAATGGATTTGGAGGAGGGATTTACTCTGAATTTGGAAGTAATATACATTTAGAGAATTGTATAATGTGGAATGATATACCTAATGAAGTAGTTATTTTAACCGGTTCTTTTGTTTCTGCAAATTATTGTGACATAGAGGGTGGTGCAATGGGCACAGGTAATATTGATGATGATCCTTTATTCAGCGATGATGAATTTCATCTTAGTGAATACTCTCCCTGTATAGATGCCGGTAACCCGGACAGTCTGTATTATGATATCGAAGACTCGTTTAATCCTGGTTATGCTTTATACCCGGCAATGGGAACAATTCTGAATGATATGGGTGCTTATGGTGGACATGGCTATTACGGACCACCTGTTTCTGTTGATGAAGAACTAATTACAGAAAAACCTGTTATAGAATTAAATAATTATCCCAATCCATT
>JAGLWO010000018.1 GCA_023133395.1 Candidatus Cloacimonadota bacterium
GTGCTCTTAGTGGCTATTCTTATTTTGCCGGAGTGGTGGAATTGGTAGACACAAGGGACTTAAAATCCCTCGGAACTTTGTTCCGTGCCGGTTCAAGTCCGGCCTCTGGTACCATAAAAAAACGCCAACCTGTAATGGATTGGCGTTTACTATTTAATGACTAATACTGTATTTTGAATTATCAATTAAATTATAAAGTGATTTATTAGTTTTGTAAAATTGCTTCTTTATATTTTGCAACCTGAATATCAGCTATTCGTGTGGGTTCAGGAATTCTATATTTTGTAACACATTTCATTATAATTTCTACTGATTTGTTTATTCCTATTAAATGCCCCGGAGAAATAAATACAGGTTTTACATTATCTTTTGTCCTTAATACTACTCCAATCGGATTGTCTTTATAGTCATAAAGATAACTTCGTGAACCTTTTTCTGAAGCGGGTTCTTCATATTTTCCATATAATTTTGATTTCGCACATCCGATCGATGGAATATTCAAAAGTAATCCCATATGAGAAGCAATACCTAATTTCCTTTGATGAGCAATTCCTTGTCCATCGAATATGATAAGTTCAGGTTTAGGGATAATTTTTTCAAAGATTTTGATAATTATTGGTCCCTCTCTGAATGACAACAATCCGGGTATATAAGGAAATAGTACTTCTTGGTGATAGTTATAAATTTGAAAAATATCTAAATCTGGAAAAGTGAAAATTACTACCGAGCAAAAACCAAGTTCACTCTTTTTATCATAACCAAGATCCACACCAGCAATGTAATTGATTTTTCTCGAGCTGAATTTTAGAACAATTTTCTTTGAAAGTTGTTTTTGTAATTCAACCGCTTCTTTTACAGGTAAATTCCAATTATTCATAATTATAATTTTTATGGAACGTTTTTTCTTTTTGTCTCATGTCAATTAATCGTGTAAAGTTAATCCAATAACTTATAAATCTTTTCCTGGTTGTCACTGCTCAGCTTTTTTATGCCATCTTTGATTATTCGTTCTACAGAATTCTATCAAATCATAAAATAATTTACAGAAAAGTTCTGGATTATCTTTCTTTTTAAACAGTTCTTTTATTCTGTTTTGGATTTCAATTTTATTCATCTTTTTCATCCTTGATTTTCAATAAAAATTCTTTAGCAGTATTATGAATTTCCTCATTTTCAAAGTTTCTAATATCTTTTAATTTATCCTGTAAGAGCAAGTTTAGAGCGTCTTCATTTGAATTTAATATGTTTAAAGCAGCCCATTGATAAGAAGAGAATGTCTTATTTTTCATCTGCCTGTAATATGCAATATCTGCAAGAAAATGTGCAAGCTTATAGTTATTCTTTCTATAGTCTTTCGGGATAAAATGTTTCTGGATTCTCAGAGGAATCTGGTATTTTTCTGAAAGTTCAAGAATGAGTTTATTCAATTTCCTGATATACGATTTTATAGGACCATAACTACCTTTAATAAATATTTCCCGGTATTTATTTGAAAGTCCGGTTCGATATTTATCAAGAAAGGGATAAAAATCATGTTTCATGGATTCACCAAGGGTAAGAGAGGAGAAGATAATAAAATCTGCTTCAACTTGCTTTGAGCGTCTAAAAAGTTCATCGAGCTGTTCTTCACTGTCCCAGACATATGGAAGTATGGGCATGGCACAAACTCCGGTATATAATCCTTCGGATTTCAGTTTTTCCAATGCTTTGAATCGTTTGCCGGGTGGAGGACTAAAAGGTTCAAAATGCTTTGCTGAATCATCGGAAGCAGTATTTATTGTAAAGGCAATACAAATATAAGAATTTCTGGAAATTTCCCTAAACAGGTCTATATCCCGTAAAATCAAATCTGATTTTGTGAGTAAAAAGCAGGGCCATTTGTGTTTTTTAAGAGTAGAGAGAATTTTTCTTGTAATTTGAAATTTTATTTCCGCAGGTTGGTATGCATCACAAACCCCGCCAAATGATACAATATCAGGACGGAGTGTACGTGCTCTTAAGATTCTTTTGTCCAGCATCTGGTCTGCGTCTACTTTCGCCCCTACGATATTTTCAAAATTTTCTATGTTATATTTACTTCGTCGTGCGTCACAATATACGCATCTGTGCTCACAACCCCTGTATGGATTAAGTGTGTAACGGCACCAAAACCAGGTATCAATGTATTTAAGTTTATTTAAAATGGATTTAAATTCAATCTGTTTATATTTCATTTTAGGTTTATATTAGCTTTTAAAGCTAAATCATTAAATATCAATTTGAATATTTTTGCTTTTGATTTTATATTGGTCCCATCAATTTTTTCATTTTTAATCTTTTTCTATCTCCTTGATCTTTTTTTGAAGATATATTATTATATTTTTTAGTTCTCCAGGATAACCGAAAAAACAAGAATCACCATTAATGTATATACCATCTGAACGATTAAATTCATTTCCAAAAAGTTCAATAAGTTTTTTCTCACTCAATGCATATTCTTTGATAATTACTTTATCTTTAAAATGCTGTGCTGCTTTCTTTATAAGGTCATGCATGTGAAAGGCTGTCGGGCAGACTCCACTTCTTAACAAGTCTATAACGATTTTATCCTTTTTTAGATATGGTTTGTAAAGATTTTTCTGAGGAGGAAATTGAGGGTTTTCTATATTTTTCAATTTCAGAGTCATCCTTGAAATATCTGCTTTTTCATTTGTATCAATAAACCCAAATTTTTTAAAGAAGTTTTTTGGCATATGTTCCCATATAGTTGTATATACTATTATACCCTTTGATTGTTTTGCTTTGCAATCATAAATACAGACTTCTATTAATGATTTACCAATTCCATGTCCACGATTTTTTTCCTCTACATCAATACATCCGATTGAAAGCCAACCTTGTAGATCTGTAGGATAATAATCAATCCAGCCTACAGATTCATTTTCTTGATAGATGATCTTTCCCCAAACTCTTCCCTCAGCTATCCGTTCAGAAAGGAATCTATGTCTTTCCTGCAGAGCTTCCTCTAACTTTGAATTTGTTTGAGAAAAACCGGTTCTCATTGAAACTGAGGGTTTAACACAAAAACCATCAAAAATAGTTTTTTCGTTTAAATTTTTTATTTTCAACATTTTTCCCCCTTCCATTATGGATAAATAAAAATTATTGATTGATAAAAATCAAGGGTTTTTCTTTCATTCATTATTTGATAAAGTTGAATATATTCATTTCTCATAATGCTTTAAAAATGTAATATAAATTACCTAATTCTCCGCTAATGTGGGTGTCAAGAGAGATTTGTTTATGCTTTTCATCATATATTGCTTCCAGCTTGAACTTTTCTGACTTACGAATCAAGCTTTTTATATCCTCAAAAAACCAGAGTCTTAATATGTGGTGATCTTCTAATGTAGTTTGTTTACCATGATCATCAATTTCCATTTTACATGTCTGATAACTGATTTTTTTCTCTATATCATATTTATCAATAAGCCAGGTTGTTTTAATTTTAATCCCTTCTTTTTCCAGAATCCAGCTATCGTCAGGTTTTTCTTGAAATTCCGGATGATCACAAGCACAGGCAAGGTGTACAATATAAATCCCTTTACTCTTCAATGATTCACCTGTATTTTTAAAATGGGATAGAATATCCTCATCTGAGAGAAGGTATCCAATGCTGTTTATTGAATTAATAGCTGCATCGAACTTTATCTTGAATTTTGCTGATTTCATGTTCTTCTTTTCTACTGTTACTATATTCTGTAATCCTGCATCAATTATTCGCTTCTTAGCAAAGATGAGCATCTTTGGATTATTATCGTATCCTGTTATATGATAGCCATATTCAGGTAACTTAACAAGAAAACGACCAGTTCCACATGCTGGTTCAAGGATGTTTTTTTCCTCAAAAGGAACATACTTTGTAAAGAGTTCCTGAAAAAATTTAATCTCTCTGGAAATATCCCAGGAAAAAGCAACATCGTAATATTGGGGGAAATTGTATAATTTTTCTTTCATACTTCTTACTGAACCTCCTTGTTCCCAATCCCCTGATTGGGAACGCAGTTGAAACCTGGTTTCGGGTTTATTTCATTCCCAAAGAGGGCTTTGGGAACGAGGTTACATACTTCCTGCTTGAAGTAGCCACAATAATAAGGCTGCATACTTTAAACATAAGAACAACCATACAAGTCTTTAAAAGACCTAATACGGGGAGCAGTACCACTCCTCCAATAAGACCACCTATCCAGCCACCCAGAAGATCTGCACTGTAAAGTAAACCGGCAGTTCTTCCTATTTTTAGAGAGTTTTTTAAATATATCTTATTGGCTAAAGGAAACTGTGACCCAATCAAAAGACCGGAAATAAAGGAAAGAACTAAAAAAATAATCTGCAGGAGAATATAAATTACCGGGCGGTCTAAATAAGGATGGAATAAGAGAAAAATAATTGGAAGAATCCCGGAAAAGAGAACTAGAGCGAATTCTATCCTGACAAAAGAAATAAGGTCTCTCTTGATCCGTTCTAAAAGAGAGGTCATGATCATTCCTCCCACTGCTACTCCAACCATAAAAGCTGTCACCAGAAGTCCTATCCATAAGAAAACATATCCGTAAAGTATCTGAAAGGTGAAGATCAGAACCAGGTCAAATATCATACCTGCAAAACCTGTGAACACTATACAGATAGGAATACTTGCCCTATGAAGTTTTTTAATTCTTAAACGGATTAATAAAAAAATTCCAGTAAATATAGAAAGTATAATAACAAATAACCTTAAATTGACTTTTTCAAACCATTGAAATAACTTACGTACAGAAGGAGAAAAAAGAGCATTCCAATATGAAAGGCTGTAGAATAATCCTGAAGGCTGGAAATCTTGATTAATTTTCTCAGTGCCTTGTTCCAGAGATTTTATAAACCAGTTCAGCCATCTGGGGTGGAGCTTATATTCAATATGTGCTGGTGTGAGCAGGTTTACCTCAAGATTTCGTTCGTTCAACCTCTGAATAATTTCTTTTTCATCAATTAGAGAAATTGTCTCTGATTTTGATGACAGAAAGAGATTTGTTCCATCACCGGGTATTATCTTTAGATGAGGAAAGATATTTTTAAGTGTATTTAAAATACATCTATTAAGGTTTCGTAACTCTTCACCCAAATAAGATAAAGAACCGGGAAGTGTGATAACTAATATACCATCTTCTTTTAGTTTTTCCTTAACTAAAGAGAAAAACTCTTTTGTAAATAGCCTGTTTACCTGCAAGTCTGATGGGTTAGATAAACCCAGAAGAACCAGGTCGTATTTATTGGAAGTTCTTTTAACAAAGAGCTGTCCATCTGTGTATTTGATATTCACTTTTTTATGGTTAAGTTCTGTTTTAGTTAAGGAAGTGGGGAACTTCTCAATTACTTCCAATAGCAGTGGGTCAAGTTCTACATAATCAATTCTCTCTACCGGGTGTTTCAGGATTTCATTTATCACACCTCCTGCTCCACCACTGATAATGAGCACCTCTTTGGGCTCAGGATGGAAAAGCATAGGCAGGTGAACAAATTCCTCTACAAAGGTTATGTCCGGGTAGGGAGAAGTAATTATGGGAATTCCATCAGAGAAAAAGGTGTATTGTTCAGCTCTCCGGGTTACTACTATATTTCCATAGATGGAATTCTGGTAATGGACTAGTTCCTGTCCTTTCCATTGATGCTTAATAGAGAGATTATGAATTTCGTCTGCTTTTGGGCTAAATAGAATATAAGCAACAAAAACTGTAAAAATCACTGAAACACAACCCAGGATTTTATTGGATATTTTCTTATGCCAGAAACTTCCCGAAAGGAACACACACAGGATAAGATTCAATAAAGCAATACTTAAGGCTATTTGCACAGAATGGAAATAGGGAATAAGAAGGTAAGTGAAAGCAACTCCCCCGGCAATTGTACCCAGAGTCTCGTAAATATAGACTTTACCTATACTTTTTGCACCCTGTTTTTTTGAGTACAAAGAATATATCTTACAACCAAAAGTAAATAATGCTCCGTGAGTAATACTTACTAATGAAAGAATAAGAAAAGAGGAATAAAGCATGGGAATCAGACCTAAACCCTCACCTGCTGTATATCCAATTACCTCTTTAAAGATCCTAATTAAATATACTGCAAAAGGCAAGCTCAAAGAAAAGATCAGTTGAAGAATGATAAAACCTTGAATAGGTTTTTTAACCCACTCAGCTCTTTTTCCAATAAAAAAACAACCAAATGCTTCCAGAATGAGCCAGTTAGCAAGTATTATCCCAATAGATAACTCATTACCATAGAAGGTTATGAGTAATTCTCTTAAAAGCAGTATCTGGGCAACAATGCCACTGAAGCCCATTATGAGTAGAGCGAGAATGAGGTTTTTTTTCATTTGATTGAAATTAAAAAAATTCTACATAATCTATAACGAATGATATGTCTTCCAAAAGATAAATAATTAGTAGTTGAAAGCTACAAATATTAAATAGATCATTGTTTATTTTATAAATTATAATTCACAAAATTTTTATATAATAACAGTGTTTTTTTATAATTTATTTTTTTATTCCTTATGCTTTTCTATTTCTAACCAGAATTTTTTATTTTTCTTATTAAGACTAATAGGTCTTAGTTTTTTCAAACCAATCATTATCTGAGATTTTATTTGCAAATCACTCTCACTTTTAGCTTGGTCATTAACATCTTCGAAATATGTGGAATATTCTTCATATTTTGGTTTAATTTGATAAAGAACCTGATACCCTAATTTGATATTTTCAACATTTATTCCATTTTTTATGAGTTTTTCAAAAACAAAATCGATAAAACTTCTTTGTGGAGTTTGGGGTAATATACTCCAACCTATAATGACAGCTTCAATAGAATAGGATTGATTTGCTGTATTTGGAGATAAAGTATATAACCAATCGATTGTTTCTCGTACAATACTTCTCCTAGTTGTTTCTGAAAGATAATCTGCTTCTTTGAAAGTGTTATATCCACATTTTTGTTGCTCTATATCTGTATTCTTCAATAGAGCTTTGATTTTGGAAGAAAAGGTGTCTCTTAAATTCCTATCATTTGCGCACTTCATTTTATTTACTGCTTTATACAGAGTTTCTTTTTCTGGAATGGGAGATTGTGCGGCTTTTTTAAGCAGAGCATCAACTATCGCTATCTTATTATCCAACTTATAATTAATCTCATCTAATTTTGTAAATGCTCGTTGAGGAGTAGAATTTATTAATTCAATAAACCATTGAGTTTTTATATCTTTTGTAGCAAAAGAATATAGGAAATCAAATATAGTCTGTTGTTGTAATACTCGCTGTCTAAAATTTGGTTCATATTTTTGTACTAAAATTTTATTCTCCTCTTTAGATAATTTATTAAAAACAAATTCAATACAATTAGTATCTGCATTGTTAAAAAAGTTAATGATTAAATTATTAATTTCAGATTTTTTGGGCTCATTGAGTATATCAAACAACCAATAAAAGGTAAGTATAAATATTTTCTTCTGGGTAAAATCTCCCAGGGCGTTAACTCCTTGAATAAGTGAATCTACAAAGGATATTAAGATACTTTGTTCAGTAATCTGAATAATTAATTCTTTAAAATTATTTATGATATTTTCTATACATTTCAATAAATTCTCTTTCTCTTCACGATAAGGTTTAGAATTTTCACTATTAAGTAAATCTCGGAATTTATTTATAATATTTGTAACAGTTTCAGTTGAGATATTCTCTTTAAAACTTAAGAGGAGATCGCTATTATCCATTATAGGCTTTTTATTATCAACATCCTTATCTGAAAAACTGGAAACAAATTTAGAAATGGTTTCTTCAGATAGGAAATCTTCTTGAAGGTCAGGTTTATTTTTAAACAAAGAAAGTACTTCATAAAAATAATATGAATTGTTCAAAGCCTGACGTATTTCTATCTTCTGAGAATCATCAATCCAATCCTTATATTTAAAAAATTCTTTAAGTATTTTCTTCGCATAATCTATACTCAAATTTATTTTTATCTCCTCAGCTTCATTTTGTTTAATTAAGATATTAATGTATTTTTTGATAATATCATCTCTATCGTATTTGTTACATCGTTTAAGAACCTCAAAGAAAATTAAAGATGGTTCAAATTTTGGTAATTCTTTCCCCAGTATGTTGTCATCATTTAATAAGTCTGCAACAATGTCGTAAAAATGTTTGTTTAATTCCATATTGTGATAATTAAGAACTGTCAAGGAAGATGAAACTAAATTAAATAATTGTATTCGTTTGTTCTTATTTCTATCAATTAGACTATTAATACACCTTTCAAAATTACGAATTTGCTTAGGATGTGTCTTCAGAGTTTCCAATCTTTCTTTAATCAACTCCACTTTATTATCAACCATTGCAAGTTCTAACTCCTTTATTCCGGGAATACTAAGTTCTTCTTCTGATTGCTTTAAGTAAATAAATGGTCGAACATCGCTAATTGAAACTGGTTTTGTCGCTTTTTTAAAATCATTAAATTTTTTATTATTACTTTTTATACTGTCAGGAATTAGATGTAATTCTTGAAGTTGTTTATATTCTGTAGGAAATTGTTGACGAATTATCAAAAGTTTTGCTAGAAAAGCAATATTGTTAGTAATAGTACCTTTCGGAATAATTAGTGTCTCTAAACCACTTTCTCTTTCCATAGCAAGGAGAAAGTGGGCAAGTAAAGTATTTATAAATCGCTTTATTTGGCGAGGATTTTCACGAAATGCGCTTGTTATAGTATATGCAACATCTGAGTTGTCAAATTGAGGAACACATGTTTCTTTTAGTAAATCTTCAGTATATGTTTGTAGCTCGATATCAATGAAGTTGGGAATTCGTTGGAAGGTATTAAAGAATTTGCGAAGAAATTCATCTGTATTTATACTATTTCCATATACAGACTTAAGATGCTCTTCGATAGCTTCATCATCACAGGCAATTAAGAAAATGCATTTGTTTTCCTGAACTGTATCCTTTGCAAGAAAAGTTTTTAAAGTAGAGAGTAATTCAACAGCTTTTTCAGCATGGCATCTATCGAGATTATCAATTATAATGAGTAATTTGTTTTTACTTTTAATCTTTTCACTACACAAAATTTCCTCTTTAAATCTTCTTTCAAAACCCTCTGCAGAATCAGTTCGATGTTCAGTTACAGTTATACTTACTCTTTTAAATAAACCAGCTGTAAATTGGATCAGGAAACCAATAACACCAAAGCCCAAGAACGAATCAGATACACTCTTCGGGATATTAGAAAACTCGGGGTGTCTTAGAATAAATCCAGCAATCACAAAAAGGAAAGTAATAAGCCCATAAACATTAAAGAATATTCCCCAATCAAATTTAATGGGACCTTTTGTAGGATCAGATTCAGTAAGAGTCTGGTTCAACCTGTCTTTATAGCCAAGTTTTAAATTGAGTTCCTCATCCAGAGTAATCAAAAGCTGCCTTCGCAAAGAATCCTTCTCATATTTCCATACATCTATATATGCTATTTCAATAGATTTATAATGTTTATTTAATTTCTCTCTTAATAAGTTAATAATAGTAGTTTTACCAGTTCCCCATTTTGCAAATAATCCAATAGTAAAAGGCTTAGGACAATTTAGAATAATTTGTTTTAAGTTTTCACTTATACTTTTATGTCCAAAACGCACTAATTGCTCTTGATCAGCTTTAAGAGGTGCATCAGAAAGAAACTTAAATTTTACATTATTAATAGCCTTTTTATTATTATTCCTTTTATTCATTACTTTTTCTCCTAATTTCATTCTCTAAACTATTTTTTTATCCTCATTTCTTCCTCAGTTAATCCATAAAGTTAAAATTCAATTTTATCTATATCCTTTTTAAATTTTAGTTTTTGAGGTTTCATACTCTTTTAATATATTTATAGTTTTATTATACACAAGCTCAAAGTCCGGTAAATTATTAATTTGATGATTAAGTGAGTTCTTCCAGGCATGAGCAAAATCATTTTTTCTTTTTTCAAGAGAAGATAAATCAATTTTAACTTTTTTGAATTTAATTTTTTTACCTGTTATATCTTTTGATACTTTAAGATTACTTTCAACTAAAAAATACCATACATCATATAAATCCCTTGGACGTGTTCTTTCAAAAAGTGCCCTAATTTTCTCGGCAATTATCTCTTTTAAATTATAAACAGGAGTTTTGGCTTTAAAAGAATCCGAATATGTATGGATTATTTCTTTATTCAAAATAGGGAGAATAATTTTTTCTTTATCAAAGTCAGTTATATCGAGTTTGATTTTAACAGGTAAACCACCTCTTTGTATTAAGTTGATACTGATGCCAGTAGTAAAACCATTAATATTTTTTTCTAATTTAATATTTTGGCTGAAATCAATCCCACTTTCATCTCTTGCACTTTCTATTGCACTGTTAATTTCATTATTAAGATTGTTCTCATTAAACTTTTCAGAAAGTGTGAAATCAAGGTCATCAGAAAACCTGTAATTTTCATTATAAACTTTCTTTATACCAGTTCCACCTTTTAAAACCATATTGATCTTAGAAATATGTTTTAAAAGCCAATTCTGTGCGTAATCTCTTTCTATTGTTGATACCGGGACACCAAAGATTCTGGCTTTTTCTTTTATTTCCAATAAAGGAATCATTCCAAATTTCCTAGAATTTCCTGATTAAGGTTAATAGTTAATCTCCATTTTGAATTTCTTGTACCTTTATGGTTCATAGTTGGATCAAGAAATAAATAGTTTCTTGTCTTTATCTCAGGCAGTCTAATTCTCTTATTAAAGAGATCACAAAGGTAACCCAATCTTCTTATTACTCCGGAATTACCTATTCGTTGTGCATATTCCAAAAGTTTTATTATATCTATATTTTTATTCTTTAATGCTTTTGCTACTTCTACAATTCCACCGCAATATTGTGGTTTATCCAGACAATCAATTATACACTTTTCTTTATTAACAATGTTCACTGAACTTTCTTCAACCCATTCTGTTTTTAAACTAAAGAATTTTTCAGGTTTCACACGAACGATTTTATATTTAACTCCAAAAACTTCTAATTTCTGTTTCTTCTTCCTTGAGGTTGTTTGAATAAATACGGTATTAGGTATCTGCTCAGTAAATCCATAATAGTGTAATGCACTCCAATAAGATATACAATATGGCTTTACAAGCAAAGAACCGATAATAAACTCATGCAAAGTATATTTACCCTTTTCAGCACCAAGAGGTATAATCATATATTTGCCTTTTTCAATTCGCTCAATCCAACCTTTTTCTTCAAGTCGTGAAAGGATTACCCATAATACATCCCTTTGAACTTTTGTGGTTTTAAAAGCATCTGCAAAAGTAAATGTATTGTTTTTTTTTGCTAATTTTTCTAATAAACTTATTCTCATTTTTATGCACCATCCTTAACACTTTTGTATAGTTTGGTGTATATGATTGAGAAATTTATTTTTCTTATTAAATTGTCAATAATTTCATTAACATTGTGTATTTTCATGAAATTCTCTGTTCATTCCCAAACCCCCGGGATCTCATATCCGCAATATTTGCATTTTCCATTTATAATATTGTTATCCAACACCTGAAAATGAACCCGCTTAATCAGGCACTTACCGCACTGCGGACAGAAGGTTGAATTGTATTTATGTCCGGGAACATTACCGACTGTAACATATTCCAAACCTACTTTTTTTGCAGTGTTATAGGCTTTTTCCAGGGTCTTTATCGGAGTAGATGGAAGATGGGTCATTCTGTAAGCAGGTGAGAACCGGGAGAAATGCAATGGTGTATCAGCCCCCAGATTCTCCTTGATCCATTCACACATCCGTTTAATATCTTTTGGGTCATCATTCATGGTGGGAATTACCAGGTTGACAATCTCCAGCCAGATTCCTTCTTCTTTGATAGCCTTTAAAGTTGTAAGTACTGGTTCTAATTTTGCATTGGAAGCCTTACGATAGAATTTCTCTGTGAATCCCTTTAGATCAATTGTAACAGCATCGGTATATTTCAAAAGTTCCTTCAGGGGTTCAGGATTAATGGAACCATTGGAATGCCAGAGGATTTTTAGACCTTCTGCCTGGGCAAGTTTTGCTATATCATAGACATATTCATAGAACGAGATTGGATCGTTATAAGTAAAGGAAATAGTGGGAATCTTTTTCTCAAGAGCAAGTTCAATCACTTCTTCGGGTGGCAGATTATAATAGCTCATTTCCTCTATTGACCTCTGTGATAGATGCCAGTTCTGGCAATGTTTACATTGGAAATTGCATCCTGCTGTTCCCAAGCATAAAATATCCGTTCCGGGAAGCATGTGCAGTTGAGGTTCCTTTTCTACAGGGTCTATATGGACAGCAGAAGGTTTTGCATAGACTATGTTATATAAAACCCCATCCTGATTTTCTCTATTTCTACAGACACCTCTTTTCCCTTCAGGAATAATGCAATTTCTAAAACAGAGTTGACACTTAACTTTTTTATCTTTATCAAGCTTCTGATAAAACATTGCTTCTCTGAGGAGGTCTTTAGGAATTGCACTGGTTACAGATTCATTCATATCTTCTCCTTGAACTAAGTACATATTGGATATTTTACTCTGCAATCTTAAATTATCAAGGTTACCTTGCCATAAACATACTATAACTACAATCAAAATTAATAAAACTAAAGTGAAAGGAGTAAAAACTTTTTTTAATATCTGCATTTTAATTCCATTGAAAAATTAGCATGGATACCTAATATTGCTTCTATCCAGCATCTGTGAGATTCTTTAATTTGTTTATTCTCTCAAGGGTCTCTTTAGCTTCCAGTGAATGAATATAACCCCAAAGTTTTTCAAGTTTTTCACAAGGATAGCTATTACAATAAGCACAGTTTATAACATCCATTTCAAAACCACAGTGTTTTACATTACAAATGCTGCAAAACTTAGTTTGAGTTTTCTTTTCATCAAGGCATCCATAACAAGTGATATCTTCTGGCTTAAGTATCTCCTTGTCTGTTGACCAGAGCTCAGCAATTCTTTTCTTCTCTTTATCATCGTTTTTCTGAGTGGCAATAAATGCTGGACAATCATTACAAATAAGTCCACAAATAGCAATGATTTTTTGCATAATTTACTTCCTTCTTCTTTTTCTCCTCGTTCCCAATACTTTGACTGGGAATGTTTTTTTCAAATTATTCAAAAAACTTAAACTGTAGATCATCTTTCTCTTTCTTTTCCTTCTTTTTATATTCGCTTTTTGAA
>JAGLWO010000180.1 GCA_023133395.1 Candidatus Cloacimonadota bacterium
CTGGAAAATACACAGCAAAATAAGGATTTATTGAAATCAATTTGGATCGAAGAAATTTCCGATGAAAAAATTGTTGTATTAGATTCTGAATTGAATGATCTGAAAAAAAATGGCAGAATAACAAAAGAGGAATTAAAATTCCTCCGAAATAAAGATATTAAAAAGCTCAGAATGTACGGTCTGGTATTTTTCGCGGTTGTCACTCTTCAGCTAGTTTTCTCATTCTTCCAGATTTATTCCATTAACTATGCTTCCCAGCACGCAATGTACGATCTGCGTCGAGATCTTTTCCTCAGACTCGAAAAAATGCCGCTTTCCTTCTTTGATAAAAACCCGGTTGGAAGATTGGTTACGCGGGTTACGAACGATATCGGAACATTAAATGAAATGTTCGGGAACGGTCTGATACAACTCATCCAGGAAGGTTTTGTTCTGGTCGGCATTATGATAGCAATGCTGATCTATGATTACAAGCTGGCACTTGTAACCTTTTCAATACTGCCGTTCACAGTGGTTCTATTCATTTTCTTCATAAGAAAAAGCAGGATAATCTATCGGAATGTCAGAAAGAAGCTGGCAAATATCAATGCAGCTCTTTCGGAAGATATTTCAGGCTTTAGGATAATTCAGTTGTTTAATCAGTATAAGCGAAAGAAAAAGGAATTTGCCCAGATCAATGGGGAATATTACTCAGCAGCAAGATCGATGTTGAAGCTATTTGCGTTTTTCCGACCGGTCATTAATTCCACTAGAAGAATCGCTGTTGCAGTACTTTTGTGGTATGGTGGAGTGCAGATACTTCAGGATAGGATTTCGCTGGGAATTTTCATTGCTTTCCTGTGGTACCTGGATAAATTCTTTGAACCCATTCATCACCTGAGTGAGAAATTCAATATCCTTCAGGCAGGAATGGCTGGTTCTGAAAGAATTTTTGACCTGATGGATAAACCTGTGGAAGATTATAAAAAGGAGATCCGCCTTCACAAAAGCTATGGCGGACAAGAAGGGAAAACCGGAGAAAAGGAGAAAAAGTTCAAAGGTGAGATCGAGTTTAAGAATGTGTGTCTTCAATACAATGAGAATGAGAAAGTTCTGAAAAATGTTTCATTTAAGATAAAAGCTGGCGAAAAGGTGGCACTGGTGGGACATACAGGTTCAGGGAAAACATCGATCATCAGCTTGATCTCGGGACTCTATCCGTTCCAGAAAGGAAGAATCATCATCGATGGGAAAGATATTACAGATTATTCTCTGGAAGAATTACGTGGTAATATCGGCATTGTTCAGCAGGATGTTTTCCTATTTTCTGGAACAATAAAAGATAATATAGTTTTGAATAATGAGGAAATTTCTGATAAGAGAATGCAGCAGGTTTCGGAATATGTGAACGTTCATAAGTTTATAGAAAGTTTACCGGAAAAATATTATGAACCTGTAATGGAAAGAGGTGCAACTTTCTCTGTTGGTCAGCGGCAGCTTATTGCCTTTGCCCGTGT
>JAGLWO010000181.1 GCA_023133395.1 Candidatus Cloacimonadota bacterium
TTGTTGAAAAGGAACCATCTATTGGTGGGCATATGATCCAGCTTTCCGAAACCTTCCCCACACTGGACTGTTCTCAATGTATTATGACCCCCAAAATGGTGGCAGTTAATAAACATAAAAACATTAAATTATATGCAAACAGTGAAGTAGAATCTATCGAAGGCTTTGTTGGTAATTTCAAAGTAAATATTAAACGAAAACCACAATACGTTGATCCTGACAAATGCACTCTATGTGATGACTGCACTCCTGTCTGCCCGGTTGTTGTTCCCAGTGAATATGATGAAGGAATGAGTTGGAGGAAGGCAATTTATATTCCTTTTCCGCAGTCTATTCCTGCTACATTTACAATCGATACTGAAAACTGTCTGGGATTTAATCCGATTGCCTGTACAAAATGCAGAGATATCTGTGAACCTGATGCAATTGATTATGATAAGAAACCAGAAGTTTTTGAAGAGGAAATCGGAGCAGTGATCGTAGCAACCGGATTTGACCTGTATCCTGTAGAAAATATGGCTGAATATGGATATGGGAAATATCCAGATGTACTCGATGGTCTACAGTTTGAGAGGATCCTCTCAGCTACCGGACCCACAGGTGGTGAGATGCATCGTCCTTCAGACGGAAAGATTCCCAAAGAGATAGTGTTCATCCAGTGTTCAGGTTCCCGAGATCCGGAAAGACATTTACCGTATTGTTCCAGAATTTGTTGTATGTACACGCTTAAACACGCAAAATTATATAAACACAAGGTTCACGACGGACAGCCCTATATTTTCTACATTGATATTCGTTCCGGTGGAAAGCGATACGAAGAATTTGTTCAACAGGCAGTTTCTGAGGATGGAATAGTTTATTTCAGAGGGAAAGTAGCTCGGATTTATAAAGAAGCTGACAAAATGATAGTTCACGGAATAGATACATTAACCAGCAAAAAAATAGAAATAAAAGCAGATATGGTTGTTCTGGCAATGGGAATTAAACCCAATAATAGTGCGGAAAAAGTGATAAAAAATCTTAAATTGAATACAGATGAAAATGGCTTTTTAGTTGAAGCTCATCCTAAACTAAGACCTGTCGAAAGTTTGCAATCAGGTTTTTATCTTGCTGGAACGGCTCAGGGACCAAAAGACATTCCGGATACGGTTTCTCAAGCATCGGGAGCAGCAGCAAAAGTTCTGGCTTTGCTTTCCAATGATGAAATTTCGCACTCACCAATAGTAGCAATTGTTAATGAAGAACTCTGTTCTGGATGTGGTATTTGTGTATCTGCCTGTCCTTATGGTGCCAGAGAGTTGGATGAGATTAAGAAAATAGCTACTGTAAATGATGTCCTTTGCGAGGGATGTGGTGCCTGTATTACTGCTTGTCCATCAAGTGCGGCTCAACAGAAAAATCTTACAGATGAACAGATGCTTAATATGATAAAAATTTATTCGTATTTATAGTTAAGAAATGGATAGTGAATTTCATATGTTATTCATAAACAAGGGAAGGAAAAGATGAAAGAGTATAAACCAAAGATCGTATGTTTTCTGTGTAAATGGTGTACCTCTGCAGGCGCAGATCTAGCAGGCACAAGCAGGCTCAAGTATCCTTCATCCATCTTACCTATAAGAGTTATGTGCTCCAGCAGAATAGATCCTATGTTTGTTGTTAAGGCTTTTTTAAATGGTGCTGATGGAGTTTTTATCGGTGGTTGCCATCCGGGTGATTGCCATTATCACGAGGGAAATTACCATACACGAAGAAGATTTGTAATGTTAGTAAAAGTTTTTGATACTCTCGGATTA
>JAGLWO010000182.1 GCA_023133395.1 Candidatus Cloacimonadota bacterium
AACCTACAGACAGATTACAGATCGATCTATTAGGTTATTTTGGTTCTGCAGGTAATTCACTGCTGGATGCTAATTTCTATCGAAATTTAAGATTATCTTTCACTTTATTACTCAAATAATTCATAATTAGTATCAATATAAAAGGCGGCATTCAATAGAATGCCGCCTTTTTTTAAGAAAAATCTTGTCAGAATATGGTGTGTAAAGCAAATTTCACATTTGAAAAATCGGAGGAAAAATGGAACAGACTTTAATTCAAAGATATTCATCATCGATAATTTCATGTTTACTCGAAAAAGCAGCATCTATCAAGAAAATGAAACATTCTCTTTCAAAAGGTCAGTTTCGTGAGTTATTTATTACAGATTTACTCAAGCACTTTCTCCCTCATCAATTTGACATCGGATCAGGAATAATAGTAAACCAGAAAGGAGAACAAAGTCATCAAACTGATTTAGTGATTTATGATAAAAGTATATTACCTCCATTTATATCTGAAAGCATTTCAGGAGTTTTTCCTATTGAATCAGTGATAGCTACTATCGAAGTAAAAAGCACTTGTTCTAAAACTGAATTTATGAAAGTGAATGAAAAAGCTGATAACTTAAATAATGTGATTGCTGATGGGAAGAAAAGTATGTATTTTAATGAAAAATCCACGCTATACTCTCTTACAAAAAGTGTTTGTAATAGTAATGATAATAAAATCAAGTTTTATATTCATAATTTTAAACCACTAAATGGAATATTTGCATTTTATGGTTATGGTCCCAATGATTTAAGTGATTCAGAGTTGGGCAAAAAATATCTGAATCATAAAATAAAAAACATATTCGGTATCTGCTTATTAAATAAATTCTGTTGGATGAATTTAGGAAATTGGTGTTTAAATAAAAATATAAGTTCTCACGATGAAGTTAAGAGATTCATTGCAGTTTTCATTGATAATATATTAACTAAAGCCTATTTTAGAAACAGATTATTAAGTTCACATCACTTTGATTTCAATAGCATTTACATTAGAGATCAAGTAGGCATTGTGAAATTTTTTGAAAAATATTCTTAGATAGGAGTAGAAAAATGAAGTATCTTGTTAATGTTTTGTTACTTTTACTTATAATTCCCTGCCAGGCGGAGAAACAACCCGGTATTAATCCATTCCCCAATTTTGATTCTATGTGGGATTATCAGAATCCAAAGGAAACAGAAAAGAAATTTAAAGAAATCCTGCCTATGCTCAAGGATTCCCCGGAATCTACTTATGATGCAGGTTATCATGCTGAGCTTCTAACTCAAATCGCCAGGACGCAGGGAATGCAGGGCAAATTCGAAGAAGCACACAAAACCCTCGACCAGGTTTACAGTATGCTTACAGCCAATCTTAAAACAGCAAAAATAAGATACCTGCTGGAACGAGGTAGAGTGTATAATTCTTCGGGTAATTCCTTAAAATCCAGAACTTTTTTTCTGGAAGCATGGAACTTTGTTATGGATAACCTACTCGACATATATGCTATAGATGCTGCTCACATGATGGGAATTGTTGAAGTACCCGAAAAGCAACTTGAGTGGAGTCTCAAAGCCTTAGAAGTCACAGAAAGAACAGACGATAAAAGAGCAAAAGGCTGGCTGGGTTCTCTTTATAACAATATTGGCTGGACTTATCACGATTCAGGTGAATATGAACAAGCGCTGGAATTATTCCAGAAAGGATTGGAGTGGAGAAAAACCCGAAACAACGAGCAAGCTACACGTATCGCTAAATGGAACGTGGGAAGATGTCTGCGTTCCCTGAAAAAAAACGATGAAGCACTCCAGATTCAGAATGAACTGCTACAGGAATTTGAAGAAAAACAGATCGAACAAGATGGATATGTTTTTGAAGAATTAGCAGAACTCTATCTGATCAAGAATAATCAATCCGAAGCAAAAAAATATTTCAAACTTGCTTATGAATACCTTTCCAAAGATGAATGGCTGGAAGCAAACGAACCGGATAGAATAAAAAGATTAAAGAAACTTGGAGAATAAAAAATGAAGAAATGGTTTCCCCTTGTTTTTCTTTTTTGTTGTATTTCATTATTTGCTCAACAATTGGAAATGACAGTTTCCGGTCAGTCTTCCTTAGTTGAATCTGATCCAAATCAAAGATGGTTGATTGTAAAAATTAATAATCAGTTCAGGATATATGAAGAGGATTTCAGTGAAGTAACAACCTTCGACCTTGGAATTCATCAAAATGATGTGAGCTGGATATATGGAGCAGCAAGAGACTTTGACGAAGACGATGATATTGAAGTGCTGTACCAGGTAAATATAGATGGAAACTATTCAGTTTTTTTACGGGATATTTCAAC
>JAGLWO010000183.1 GCA_023133395.1 Candidatus Cloacimonadota bacterium
ATAAGAATTCCGAATTTCATAAAATCGAATGAATAATTTGTTAGTTATTGTTCGTGTAGTTTGTTGCTAAAAAAAGGAGAAATCATGGCTAAAGAAATACATTTACAAACTCCCCTCAAAGATAATGATTTAAAAGAACTTAAAATCGGTGATAAAGTTCTCATAACCGGAACTGTTTATACTGCTCGCGATGCAGCTCATAAAAGACTTGTTGACTTAATAGAAGAAGGCAAAGAACTTCCTTTTGATATCAGGGGTCAAATTATTTACTTTGTAGGTCCTTCTCCTGCCAGACCCGGTATGCCAATTGGTTCTGCAGGTCCCACAACCAGCTACAGGATGGATCCGTATTCTCCGATTCTTCTGGATGCAGGCTTAAAAGGGATGATAGGAAAGGGTCCCCGAAATAAAGAAGTTATTGACTCAATGATAAAAAATAAAGCAGTTTACTTGGCAGCGATCGGTGGAGCAGCAGTTGTGATGGCTCAATCCATCAAAGAAGCAAAAGTTATAGCTTATGAAGATCTTGGACCGGAAGCGATAAGAGAATTAATAGTGGAAAATCTGCCTTGTATAGTAGCCAATGATATTTATGGTGATGATTTATTTGATGAAGGAGTGAGAAAATATAAAAAATAGGAGGAATGATGGAAAAAGTATCAATCATAGGTAGTGGCAATGTGGGCGTCTCAGCAGCATTTTATTTAGCGGAGAAGGGTATCGCAAATATTATGCTCGTAGATGTTTTAGAAGGGAAAGCCGAGGGTAGTGCATTAGATCTTGCTGAAGCTTCTCCCTTGCGAGGTTATGATGTTAAAATTCAGGGTTCTTCTCATATCGAAAATATCAAGGGTTCAAAAGTTGTTGTCATAACAGCAGGCAAAGTAAGAAAACCAAATACTTTACGCCTGGAATTACTGGAAGACAATATGAAGATTGTTGATCCTATAATCGAGGACATTAAAAAGTATGCTCCAGATGCGGTTGTTATTGTATTGTCCGAACCTGTAACCACTTTAACTTATTACGTCTGGAAAAAGACCGGATTTGATAGAGCAAAAGTAATTGGAGTTGCCGGGAAGCTCGATGTCACACGGGTTTGTGAATATACTGCTCGTGAGCTTGGCGTTACGCCGGTTGAAGTAAGTGCTCTTGTTTTGGGAGGACATCATAAGTTTACGGTTATACCCCCGGAATTTATTCGGGTTTGTGGCATACCAATAGATGAATTACTTCCCAAAGAAAAAATCGATAAAATAATATCTAAAGCCAGGGAAGCAGGAACAACTATTTTATCGATGTTAAAAAAGCAGACATCTATGTATTCTCCCGGTGCTGCCATAGCTGAAACTGTAGGTGCAATTA
>JAGLWO010000184.1 GCA_023133395.1 Candidatus Cloacimonadota bacterium
ACATTCATAAGTCTATCCTAAAAAGCTATTTCCCACGAAATACACGAAAAAGAAATACGGATATTATCAGGCTTGGCGCCCAGACGGGTTGAATTCATACAAATTATTTTCGCGTTTTTTGCGGGTTTTTATAGTGAATTTATTCATTTTTTATCTCGCTCAATTAAAGCATAAGCATTATGTTTGTGAATGGATTCCAGGTTTTCGGATTCTATTTTGAACCACGTAACTCGTTCATCTTTATTTAATTTCAGAGTTATCTCGCGAACGATATCTTCTACAAAAGCAGGGTTGTCGTAAGCTTTTTCAGTTACATATTTTTCATCAACCCGCTTTAAAAGTGGATATATTTCGCTGCTGGCAGATGACTCGATGATCTCAATAATTTCTTCCAACCAGATGAATTTATTGAAAGTTAATCTCACAACTACCAACGACCTCTGGCTGTGCGCTCCATAATCACTTATCTCTTTTGAACAGGGACAGAGAGTGGTAACAGGAACCTCTACTCCGATAATTAATTTATAATCTTTCTTCAGAAATGCTTCAAAGAAGCAGTTGTAGGAAAGTAGTGATTCTGTTTTTGAAACAGGTGCCTGCTTTTTGATGAAATACGGGAATTTAATATTTACATAGGAAGCATCTGCATTGAGAGCTGTTCTTACTTCCTGTAAAAAATCAGGTAGTTTCTTTATGAAATTTTCTTTGTGGAAATGGTTCAATACTTCAATGAACCTGCTCATGTGGGTTCCGCGGTGTTTGTGAGGAAGTTCCACGTAGATATCCAGATCTGCAACAGTGTTTTGTGTTTCATTTACACGATCTTCCACGATTATCGGATATCGCACATTTTTCACACCAACTTTATCAATGGTAATTTTTCGTTTATCTTCCTGGCTTTGAATATCGATTTTATTTTTCATGTTTTCCTCTTTTCTTAGATTCCCATTTTCATGTGAATGACAAACATAAATACTTCACTGTCATCCCCGACACCGATCGGGGATCTACTTTCTTGATATTCATGTATTCCCGCTTTCGCTAGAATGAAATTTACTTCAAATATTTTCTCAGACCTTTTGATTCAATTCTTTTGATCTCTCCCCTATCCTTATAAAATATAATTGCTTCCAGGTTTTCAATTTCATTCACAAGTGCAATTGCTTTATCCGGTTCCATCAGGAAAAGAGCAGTGGCATAAGCATCTGCCCATAAAGTTGAGGGAGCAATTACAGTAACGGAAACTGTATGTTCAACAGGATAACCTGTCTTTGGATTCAAAATGTGATGATAACGTTTGCCATCAATTTCAAAAAACCTCTCATAATCCCCGGAAGTAACAACAGCTTTATTCTCTATATGCAGGGTTTCGATCGTTTCATTTCTTTCTTTCCGTGGATGTTGAATACCAATTTTAGCAGGTTTCTTATATCCGAATATTCTCATATCTCCACCAGCATTTACAATACCGGATTTCACATTTTCAGAGACTAAAAAATCAACAACTCTATCTATGATGAAACCTTTTGCCAGGCTTCCAAGATTTATCTTTACTCCTTCCGGTTTTACCATGTGTACACCTTCTAACGAAACTCTTTCAAACCCTACATTTTTCAATGCCATTTCAATAGAATCCGCTGCAGGAATATGCGGAGTATCAAAATCCCAGAGTTCTGATAATGCCCCGATCGATATATCATATAAAGAGCCAGATTCTTCAAATAACCTTTTGCTTAAATGATATATCTGCAAAAGCTCCTCATCCATTGGAAAACTTTGAATAACAGAATTATTAAATTTCCACAGTTGACTTTCTTCCGAATAAAATGAGAGCACATTATCATATTCTTCTATCAGCTCAAAAGCTGCATCAATAATAAAATCCACATCTTTATCTTTTGTTGTGACTTTGATATTTACTATTGTATCCATCAGGAAACGAGATTTTGAGCTTGTATAG
>JAGLWO010000185.1 GCA_023133395.1 Candidatus Cloacimonadota bacterium
ACTTTTTCTTCTGTTATCAGATTCTCGTTTCTCAATAGGGAAACGATCTCATCGAGTGTTATTAGACTACAAAGATTGTATCCGTACTTTGCAAGTTCTTCTTTACCGTTTGAACTTCTATCGATAACTACTACAACATCTTTAATCACAACACCCTCTTTTTCAAGCCCTTCAGCTGTCTCGATCTTGCTCGCCCCAGTTGTGATAAGGTCATCGATAACAAGGCATTTTGCTCCTTTTTCGAATTTACCAATAACGTTTTTGCTGGTTCCATAAGCTTTTTCTTCCTTTCGCATATAGATGAAGGGTTTATTTAATTTTGAAGAAACCAGAGTTGCTATTGGTAGTGCTGTATATGGAATTCCTGTGAGAATATCGAAATCCATATCTTTGATCTTTTCTACAAGCAGGTCTGCAATTCCATCCAGAAGTTTAGGGTAAGAAATCATATCCCGCAGATCGAAATAGAACGGAGACACGAGCCCACTCTTCAGCGTAAAGCTGCCAAATTTTATCGCTCCGATCCTTTGTAATTCCAGAACAAAATGTTCTTTTGTCATAACTTATTCTCCTATTTACTTTTAACCACTAATTATTACATATTTTATGTCTTATTCTCAAGTTTATTTTTTGAAGAGAAAACATTCAAATTAACTCCAAGTTAATTTCTCCAGTTGCTCAAATAATTTTTGATGAGTTTGTATCTTATCTTTTAGCCTTAATATTTTTATTATACTTTCGAAAACATAGATTCTAGTTTTGTGCAATATTTCAGTTTCCACGATTTGCTGACCATGGTGAATAAATCTACTTCTCAAATCATAGGCTTTAATTATGAGATCATTTATTTCTTTTCGTTTAGTCGGATCTTTACTGATTAGATAAGCTAATCTACGACCAATATTTGATTGTATTGGCTCATTATGATTTTTTAAAAGTAATGTTTCAATTGATACTAAAGTAAAAAGCATTTTTTCTTCGAAATTATTTGAAATAACACTTCTACTTAGTATATTTAAACTATTCAATATCTTTTTTTCAAAATCAGTAGGGTCATTTTTGGTCATTAATTGGCTTGCTTCTTCGAGACCGTTTTGTTTCAGCATATGAAGTTCATCATTTGAAATGGTCCTAATAGGAATATTATTACAATCAATTGATGAAGATAGGGTGGGGAATTCATTATGAAAAATAAAAGAATGACTTTCTGGAACTAATATTGAACCCTTTCTACCAAAATAAGACGGAATTCTGTCGTCGAACAGGATAGTTGGAGAAAAAATTCTTAATAAAATAAGTGAATTCTCGACTTTTTCCTTAGCAATTTCTAAACATTTTATTTGCTCAGCTTCAATAGAAATAGAAGCAATTACTTTCCCTTGATATTTTTTCTTGAGATCTTTTACATATTTTGAGTTCTTTGAGTTTTCCTCCCATTTCTTGAAGAAATCTTCTGAAAAAAAATCAAATTCAATATCTCCTATTTTAAATTTACTCTCTATTGATAAGTTTTCTATAGGAATTGATATCCGTGTTTTTTTAACACTTTCATTTATTTTCTTTCGTAAGTAATCATAAAATATTTTATTGTCTATCTTACCCGTATAATTACATTTAAACCATTTAAAAATAGAATTGAGCAAGAATTCATAACTAATTTTGTCATGAAATTCATTTCTAATGGAAATTTTCTCCAAGAATTTTCTTAGTTCAAGAAAATCATGTTGTTCAAATCCAATTAATTTATCATTATAATCAAATGATTTTGAAACCACATTTCCTTCTAAATCTATTCTTGATATACTGGAATCAAGAATATCGTTTGAATCTATATTTATTGATGGAATGTGATGAGAAGAAAACTTGCTTTTTGTTTGTGAAGAAGCTGATTTTCTATCATTTTGAGCAATTGGTTTCAATAAGAATAAAAAGTCTTTTGCTTTGTCATTTAGATATTCAATAAACTTATTATTTATTTCCATTTTAATTTACCTATAATTTAAATTGTAGATTATACTTTCTTTTGAAGTTAATCTATTAGAAATCATAACTTTTCCCGTTCACAAAAGTCATCAACACTTTCCCTTGAATTTCAAATCCTTCAAAAGGTGAATATTTCGCTTTTGATTTGAACTTCGATGAATCTACTTTCCATTTCTTTTTCATATCAATCACTGCTAAATCTGCATAATTCCCAACTTTTATCTCTCCCCTATTTTTAATTTCAAAAATCATTCCAGTGTTTTTACTTGTGAGTTCAACCAGTTTCTCAATCGTCAGGTTTCCTTTGTTCACCTCGTTCAAAAGCAGATGTAAACCCGTTTCCAAACCGGGAAAACCTGAGGGTGCCTTTTTATATTCCTGCTGTTTTTCTTCCAATGTATGCGGAGCGTGGTCTGTTCCAATAACATCTACGATTTCATCATTAATTGCCTTCCACAGATAATAATTATCTTTTTCATTCCTTAAGGGCGGATTAACTTTTCCAAAATTCCCTACTTCCTTTAAAATCGATTCTTTCAAAAGAAGATGATGAGGAGTTAATTCACAAAATATTTGGTTATTTTGTTTATATTTTCTAATTAATTCAATCTCTTCAGCAGTTGAAATGTGAGCTATATAAAGTTTATTCTTTATTTCATTTGCGAGTTCAAGAACAAGTTTTGTACCCCTGATTGCACATTGCCTGTTCCGTAAAGCATTGTGTTTCAGGATAGATTTTTC
>JAGLWO010000186.1 GCA_023133395.1 Candidatus Cloacimonadota bacterium
ATTTATTCGTAGATTCTATGAAAATAAAAGAAAAAATAGTACATAAGGCTAAATCCGGTTTCATCTGTTGTAATCAGCGGCAAAAAAAGGAGTATTTATGACAGCCAAATACATCACAGTTCTTGCTTATACGATATTAATAATAGTAATAGGAATTTTAGGTTCAAAAAAGACAAAATCCTTTAAAGATTTCATGCTTGGCGGAGGAAAGGTTGGTCCCTGGATGACTGCATTTTCCTATGGAACAGCATATTTTTCCGCAGTGCTTTTTATAGGCTTTGCAGGAAAGATCGGCTGGGGATTCGGGCTTTCCGGTATGTGGATCGCTGTTGGGAACAGTTTTCTGGGTGTGCTTGGAGTATGGCTTCTTCTGGGAAACAAAATAAAACTGGCATCTGAGAAATACAACATTCACACAATGCCGGAATTCCTGGAAGCGAGGTTCGGTTCTCCATTTTTAAAACTATTCGCATCCATTGCGATATTCATATTCTTTATTCCATACACTGCTGCGGTATTTATGGGATTAAGCTATTTATTTGAATCCAATTTTCATCTTCCCTACACTTATGCGCTACTCTTCATGGGAATCCTCACTGCTATATACCTGGTACTTGGTGGTTATAAATCCATGGCAATGATAGACGTGATCTTCGGGATAATAATGACTATCGGTGTTTTTATCCTATTAGGAAGCACAATCTCCAAAGGCGGAGGACTTCCTAATATTTTCCAGAGTTTGAAAAACATAAATCCAAAACTTATTTCGCCTGTTGGTCCACCTGGAATATGGGCTCTACTTTCGCTTGTCTGTTTAACAAGTGTAGCACCATTCGCAATGCCGCAACTGGTTCATAAATTCTATTCAATAAAAGATAAAAGATCCATAAAGATAGGAACAATTGCATCCACGATCTTTGCTTTAATAGTTACCGGAATTGCTTATTTTACGGGTGCATTAACCAGAATATTCCTTTCACCAGAAAGCAATCCTGATGCATTTGTTAATGGCAAACCCGTTTTCGATATATTAATGCCGGAGCTTCTGGTTACAGTTATTCCTGCAGCACTTTCCGTCGTTATCCTGCTTCTCATTCTATCTGCATCGATGTCTACTCTGGCAGCATTAGTTCTTATTTCCAGTTCTGCAATCACAAAAGACCTGTATCATGGTTTTATCAAAAAAGATGCTTCCGATAAAACTTTAACTATCCTGATGAGAGCTGGAAGTGTGTTTTTCATTTTGCTTTCCATAATCCTGGCTTCTTTCAAACCTGCTGTGATAGTTACAATCCTGGCAATTTCCTGGGGTGCTATTGCTTCTGTTTTCCTGGGTCCTTTCATCTGGGGAATGTTCAGTAAAAAAGTAAACAAAGTCGGAGCTGTTGGAGCTTCCGTGGGAGGACTTACGATCTGCCTGATATTGTTCTTCTTCTGGGGTGCAAATATGGTTCCGCAGGCTGGAAGCATCGGCATGCTATCCTCTTTGGCATTGGTTCCGGTCTTTAGTTTGTTTGGGAAGAAAAAGAATTAACAACGAACAAAACGAACAAAAAATAATTATCGGATTGTTCGGAAAACTCGTAGGGTCTATTCTCCTGAACAGACCGATATTCCCGGTTCGTTTGGCAAACGAACCACACAAATAAATTTAAAAGGAGTTTATTATGAAGAGAATTATTCTGATTTCAGTTTTTCTTTTATTAATTTCCAATCTTTTTTGTTATGCAAATTTCGCCTGTATTTTTACACTTATAAATCCCTCTGCTACAGATGTTGCTTTCGGGCTTGATTCCGGTACTGCCAATATCTGGAATACCAACCCATTGAGCGTATGGAGCAATCCCGCCAAACTTGGTTATCATAACGGTTTTGCTTATGGATATTCGCATACTCCCTGGTTTAGAGATGTATTTCCTGATATGTACCATCAATCATCCTACATAAGTTATGGTTGGAACGGTATCGGAATTCTGCTTCCTGCTCCCAGTGCTAAAAACCATTGGGGAACTGTAATGAGTTATGGTGAACAGGAACGGACGGATGAGAACGGCCAGGTAATCGGGACATTCGAATCCTGGGATGCAGATACCAAATTTGCACTTGGAATGAATACAATCGAATTTATGTCCAATTTTCTCAAAAACGATTTTCTAAATAAAATCCAATATTTTGGAGAGATCTCAGTTGGTTTCAATTATGATATAATACACAGCCAATTAGTTCCAGAAGGTACTGGTGTGATACCAGATAGCCTAACTGCTATAGCAGATGCCCGTTCTAAAGGAATTGGTTTGATCGGTCGGATAAGTCCCTTCAATAAAATGAATTCTTCAGGCAAATTTTATAGGTTAGATCTAACTGTAGGATTATATTTTCTTAATCCGGGAAAAACAGAAATATATTATATAAACGAAACACAAAAAGATCCTTTACCATATGGTACAAAAAGTGCTTTTTCGGGAAAATTATCTTTCGATATGAAATTAATACCACCACTTGCAAATGATGATATAATCAGCTTATTCTGTAAAAATATCTTTTCAGTCTATTATAGCCAGGATAATACTCAATACGGGGAGAAAGATGAAACAAATCCAAGTGTTTGGGGAGAAGGTTTGGAGCTTACATTTTTAGATATCTTTTCCTATCGGAAAGGGCAATATATTGACCGAGAGGGAGAAATAGTCGGGAATACAATAGGTTATGGTTTTAATCTGAATTACAAAGACATTATACAATTTCAATATAACAAAGTAAAATTCCCGGGTGGTGATTTGCAGTACAAACAGGATAAATGGGATATATTGTTTAGGGTAGATTTTATTAAATTGTATAAAATGTTCAACTTGTAGAGTTTATTCTCCAGAACAGAACGGGATTTTACGGTTTGTTTGGAAAGAAGAAATAGCAACGAACAAATGCTAACAAAATAAGATAAAAAGGGGTGATTCATTAATCATTAATCACCCCTAAAATATTCTATAGTTTACTCTTCGTGATATTTAGCGTTCTTCGCGGCTAAAACTTTAGCTCTTTCGGTTTCTCCAGTACAAATTCAACTTCTACAACCACCAACGGCAGGTTATGTTCTATGAATTTTAATTTGGCAAAATCCTTTTCTGTGATGAGAAGGTAATCGATTTTTTCCTTCCTCAATTCAGTTTCTATCTTCTGCAGAATTGCTTTTTCTTCGAAATTATAATGATCGGGAAAACGGTAATGTTTCTCAAAAGAAAGACCTGATTTACGAATCGTATTTTCAAATGATTTTGATAATCCAATACCCGAAAGTAGAGCCAATCGACCGGTTGGTTTTACATTATTTTCATTCGTATCATAAAATCGTTTTATTATATATCCACCCCGCAGGATGGGTTTATTGTATTTTAATAATTGCCCGGGAATTTCCCCTTCACCATTAAAAACAATGTAGTCTGCATATTTAAGAGCAGAGAGTGATTCTCGTAAAATCCCGGCAGGAAGAACAAACCCATTTCCAATTCCACCGATTTCGTTGAATACAACAAAATCAAGGTCGTGAAAAACTTTCAGATGCTGGAAGGAATCATCCAAAATTATATAATCAAGGTCAACGTATTTTTTTTCTAAAATCTTTATTGATAACCTACGGTTCTTTCCAACAATTACTGGTATGCCTTTCAGTTTGAAAGCTAAAAGAAATGCTTCATCTCCTGCATCTCGAGCAAAATCAAAAATTTCTTTTTCATTCGATAAAAGTTTATTTTCCCGCTCGAATTTTCCTTTGTAACCGCGATGAGAAACTGCTACTTTGAATCCTTTACCTGTGAGATAATCTGCAATAAATATTGTGAATGGCGTTTTCCCGCTGCCACCGCTGACAATGTTCCCCACGCTGATGATCTTGCATTTACTTCTATATCCTTGTTTTGTAAGCAGTCGCCGTAATTTCAATAATAAAGAATATTTGAATGAAA
>JAGLWO010000187.1 GCA_023133395.1 Candidatus Cloacimonadota bacterium
TAAATTCATTACCACCTATGTGGTCCCCGTGTCCATGTGTATTTACAAGGTATTTAAGCTTCAAATTCTCAGTCTTAATTTCATCTACTAATTCAGCACATGGAGCAGCAACATCGATCAGCATAGCTTCAAGGGATTCTTCCTCCCACAATAGGTAGGTATTCGTTCCAAAGGATGGCAGTAAATTATATAATTTGTATTTCATTAAATCCTTTATAACTGTAGTTTTTTTACTTCATTAATAGACATTTTTTCTACCTTTATGCTATTATTCAAATTGAGATTCTTTCCATATAGAACCTCAGCTGAACCAGAGGCTTTGTTGTTATATCTCAGTAAAATGGAAGCTGCTGTTTTAATTTCTTTTTTATCAGGTTTTTTTTGAGAGTTAATCGCTCCAATAGGTCCTGGTATTTCAGAAGTCTGAAGGATGATCTCATCACCTGCTAATTTGCTTATACGACCGTTTTCTTCATCATTCCTACCAACAACAACTTTAAGATGATCATTAATTCTGAAATGTCTGCCAACTTTAAGGAATTCAATAAAATTAATAGTAAGCATCTCATGCTCTATCAGGTCTTTCAATCTCCTTGAAAAAGCTTCATCTGTAAGTAAACATCCACCACCAGGAGTCTGGTAATATATAATCCCAAATTCCCTTGCCGTTTGCATTTGACGGTGTCTTCCCCTGCCCTGAATATCGAGCATATCTTCTTTGTTCACCCATCCTTCTCGAATAGGAAGAGTATCCTGTAGAAGCTTCTGCGAAAGCGGACGAACCAGAAGGTCTTTAATTCCACTGAGCTTTCCCACAGCATTTAAAGCATCTCTTCTCTGGGACATTGGACGCTGACCAACAACTTCACCTGATATAATAAAATCGATATTAAATTCCTTCATCAATGATGCTGCTTCTTTGAACATCAATCCATGACAGTCTATACAGGGATTCATATACTTACCAAAACCATAGCGTGGATTTTTCAACATTTCGATATGTTTCCGGGTTATATCA
>JAGLWO010000188.1 GCA_023133395.1 Candidatus Cloacimonadota bacterium
TTTTGGACAGAAAAGAAGAGAAGGAATACTGCGAATACCAAAAGCAGCTGCTAATTCCTGCTGCTCCCCTGTATTCACTTTGTAAATACTCAACTTACCTTTATATTCTTCTGCTAATTCCTCCAAAATAGGAGTTACTATCTTGCAAGGTGCACACCAATCAGCGTAAAAATCTATTACGCAAGGAAGGTCACCTTCAAATTCCCAATTTTTATTTTTACCGTAATTAAAAACTTTTTCTTGAAAAGTCTCTTTTGTTAAATGTTCCATTTTATTTCTCCTTAATATCTAAATTTTATTATTTCACTTTCTTCCAACAAATCATTTTTATAAGTTTTACTAAGCTCACAAATAGAAAAAGTTATTAATTTATTATTATTCATCAAAAATACATTAGAATTTAATTATCTTCCCTACACCGCCTTCGATGTATTTTCCCGGATAGAGTGATTTAATTTTATTTTTGTATATTGTGCAATGAGTAGGGCAGATTATCCCAATATCTTTGAGGAGTTCGAATTCATCGAATCCATGTAAACCACCAATTATAGCAAAGACGTCTCCGAATTTAGATATCGAATCAATAATTTTCCCAACTTTTGGATGTCCGCAACCAATGATAAGAACTAATCCTTTCACGGTTTTAATTGCTAAAGATTGCTCGCGTTTTTCTAATTCACCGGTTGTGAAAATATTATTATAAATTTCTGTGGGCTTATCGTAATATATCACTTCATTGGGATAACGAATTCCTCTGAAAGAAATGGGATTGTGAATAACAGCATTTTGATTCAAATTCAAAATATGTGAGAGCCCGCCGATATGGTCGAAATCAGGATGAGAAATAACAATGTCATCAATTTTTTCCGGATCGATGTTCAGATTGATCAAATTTTCCAATAATATTCTTCCGTTTCCGCCTGTATCGAATAAAATTTTTCTATCATTAAATTCAATAAAACAGGAAAATCCCCAATCTGCTAATAAATTATTTTTTATGGAAGTATTATCATAAACAATTGTTATTTTCACTTTTCCTCCAATCATTTAATTAATAATGTTTTTAAAGATTTTCAATATATAATCCTGCATTTACAGCTGCTCTTGCTCCAGAGCCTACAGCAGTAGCAATTTGTTTGATGGTGTCGGTAGTAGCATCTCCAGCTGCGAATATTCCCGGCACATTTGTATTCTGATCTTTATCAATAACGATATAACCATTTTTATCCCTTTCTATAAATTCTGCAAGAAACTCTGTATTTGGTTTTAAACCTGTATACATAAAAACACCAGAAACATTGATTGTTTTTATTTTACCACTTGAATTATTTTTAACTTTAATTTGAGTTACTAATTTGCCGTCACCTTCAATACTGAGTAGTGAGTTATTCAGATTAAAATTTACATTATTATATTCTTTTATTTTATCGATTAATATTTTTTCAGCTGTTGGTTCAGGAAGAAATTCAACGAATTCGATCTGTCTCACGAATTTTAAAAGGAACAAACCTTCCTGGATACCAGAATTTCCACATCCAATTACAGCAATCTTTTTATCTTTGTAAAAAAATCCATCACAAGTTGCACAATAGGAAACTCCTCTTCCTTTGTACTCTTTTTCTCCAGGGATATTTAATAATTTGGGTTCAGTGCCTACTGCCAAAATTACTACTTTTGTTTCAAATTTTTCATTATCAGAGGTACTAATTTTATACTTTTTTGTGTCTGAAGAAGTAATTTTATCAATCTTAACAACATTTTTATCAATAATTTCTACACCAAATTTTTCAGCCTGTTTTTCCATATTTTGTGTTAGTACCATTCCTGAAATACCTTTGTGGAATCCGGGATAATTTTCAATAAGATCTGTGGAAGCAGCTTCACCTCCAGTTATTCCTTTTTCGATTATAACTGTTTTTAGTCTGGAACGACTGGAATAAATTGCAGAAGTTAGTCCTGCAGGACCACCTCCAATAATAATTACATCATGCATCATATCTCCTTTAAAAATTCTATTAATTTTTTCATCATTTCTGTTGCTTTTCCTTCC
>JAGLWO010000189.1 GCA_023133395.1 Candidatus Cloacimonadota bacterium
CATCATAGAGCTTTCGTATCTTTTGCGCAGTTGCTTTAATTACTGTGTTTCCAAGTGTAACCTGTCCATCACCACCAACAGCAACTTTCTTTCCCTTTTTAACTCCTAATATGGTTGTTCCATGCATTTTTTTCATATTAAATTCCTGCTTATTAAAATATATTTTATGATGAAAATCTGTATTTTTTAAGTCTTGTCCTTTTCTTGTTTTTTATCAACTTCTTCTGTTTTCTTTTGCGTGTTTTTTGGGGTTGATTTTCGTTTTTTTACGGTTTTCCTGGGTGCAGTATCCAGTTTCATTTCCTGAACTCTTTTATACTTTCCTTTTACGAAATCCTTTTCACTTGCAGGAACATTATCCAGAACCAAAGAATAGATTTCCTCTGCAATTAGAGTTTCTTTTTCCAGGAGTTCATTAGACATTTTTTCCAGTAGATTACGTTTGCTTTCGAGTATCTCAGAAGCAGTTTTATGGGCATTACTAATAATTCTTCTAATTTCATTATCAATTAGTTTTGCAGTTTCTTCACTTATATTTTCCTGGCGCGAAATATCTCTGCCTAAGAAGATCTGGGTTTCTTTTTTAGCTACTGTGACTGGACCAATCTTATCACTCATACCAAGGTTACAAACCATTTGTTTTGCCAGATCTGTTGCTCTCTCAATATCATTTGAAGCACCTGTTGAAAGTTCATTAAAAATTATCTCTTCTGCTACACGTCCTCCCATAAGGCCAACAAGCGATTGTTCCATGTAGGTTTTTGTATAATATGTTTTATCAGTTTGCAGGAAATGCGTGGCACCACCACTGAAACCGCGGGGAATAATGGTTACTTTATGAATAGGCTCGACTTTTTCCAGAAAAATTGAACAAAGTACGTGACCAACTTCATGAACAGCTGTTATCTTTTTATCTTCGTCTGTGATTACCCTACTTTTTCGAGCCTTACCAAGCGTAACTTTATCCTTTGCTTCTTCGAAGTCATCCATTTCTATTTTTTTCTTATTTTTCCTTGCTGCAAGTAGAGCTGCTTCATTCACAAGGTTCGCAAGATCAGCACCACTGAAACCTGGAGTAACACGAGCAATTATGGAAAAATGAATTTCTTTTGCAATAGGAAGCTTACGCGTATGGACTTTTAGAATTGCTTCCCTTCCTTTGATGTCTGGAAGGTCTATTATAACCTGTCTGTCGAATCTGCCGGGGCGCAGTAAAGCAGGATCTAATACATCCGGTCTGTTAGTTGCAGCAATGATTATAACAGAATCATTAGGATCAAAGCCATCCATTTCCACAAGGAGTTGGTTCAATGTCTGTTCACGTTCGTCATGACCTCCACCCAGCCCGGAACCACGATGACGACCCACTGCATCAATCTCATCGATAAAGGCAATACAGGGAGCATTTTTTTTGGCCACAGCAAACATATCGCGAACACGTGAAGCTCCAACTCCCACAAACATTTCAACAAAATCAGAACCACTGATGCTATAAAAGGGTACCTGTGCTTCACCAGCCACAGCTTTTGCAAGAAGAGTTTTACCGGTTCCGGGTCTGCCAAGAAGTAGAACACCGCGAGGAATTCTTCCTCCAAGTTTCTGGAATTTTTTTGGTGCTTTTAGAAATTCAACAATCTCTTCAAGTTCCTCTTTAGCTTCGTCAACACCGGCAACATCATTGAAGTTTACTTTTGACTTATCTCCAACTGAAAGTTTAGCCCTGCTTTTTCCAAAACTGAAAGCTTGCCCCGCACCACCTCTCATTCCTCTCATCAGGAAGA
>JAGLWO010000019.1 GCA_023133395.1 Candidatus Cloacimonadota bacterium
CCTTGACCGGATCTTGGAGGTGTGCCTTCGTGCCAGTGGTCTCCGAAAACCTGCAGATCAGCAGCATCGATAATATTATCAGGCACCAGGTCGTAGAGAGGATCCCAACCAGGATCCGTACTAACAAAGTGCCAGTGGTCTCCCAAAAGCTGAAGGTCTGCAGCATCTACATAGCCGTCAGAATTGAAGTCACCAGTTATTCCAGCCGGAACATACTTTACCGTGAAGTAGTCGTAGTCACCTGCAGCATTAGAGGATCCTGTCACGATGAAGTTATCAGAGACATCTGTGGCAACTCCATTAGCATAATCATTACCCCCGTTGTCTATAGTATCGGCCCAAAGTATATTGCCATCAGGGTCATACTTTACTGTGAAGTAGTCAGCATTACCTGCGATTTGGGAGTACCCAGTGACGATGATATTACCTGAACCATCAGTGGCAACCGCAGAAGCTCTATCATCTGGTCCGTTGTCTATAGCATCTGTCCATAGTATATTGCCATCAGGGTCATATTTTACCGTTAAGCAGTCATCGTTCCCTGCAATATTAGAGTATCCTGTCACAATAATATTACCTGATATATCAGTGGCTACCCCAAAAGCCCTATCATCAGGTCCGTTGTCGAGAGTATCTGCCCACAGCACATTACCATCAGAATCATATTTTACCGTTAAGTAGTTATAGTTCGAACCTACTCCAGTCACTATGATATTATCCGAGACATCAGTGGCAACCGCATTGGCATATTCTCCCCCCGGTCCGGCAAAAGTATCTGTCCATAGTATATTGCCATCAGGGTCATATTTTACCGTTAAGTAGTAGTTGTTCCCTGCGACAATGGAGGCTCCAGTCACGATGATGTTACCTGCGCCATCGGTGGCAACTCCATTGGCATTATTTCCTTCCGCCAGAGCATCTGCCCACAGAACATTGCCATCAGAGTCATACTTTACCGTGTAGTAGTCGTATAGCCAGGGCAAGAAACCTACAAATCCGGTCACAATGATGTTATCCGAGCCATCGGTGGCAACTCCATTGGCTCTATTTCCTTCTGTTAGAGTATCTGTCCAAAGTATATTGCCATCAGGGTCATATTTTACTGTAAAGTAGACATCATTGCCTGCAATATTGGAGCATCCGGTGACGATGATATTACCCAACCCATCAGTTGCTACCCCACAAGCATAATCTGAGTCTCCGTTGTCAATAGTATATGCCCAGGCAATTTCATAGTTATCCTGTGCCATTGCTGTTTTAGGCAACCATGCAATGAGAGAAATTCCTATTATGAGGAAAAAAATTCCTCGCGATATTTTCTTTTTTCCCGAAATTATCGAGAAATTAAACATAGTTTTTAACATCTTATTCTCCTTATTAAGATTTTTCCACACTGATTAAGGGCAGTGTGAACCCTTTTTTTAACTTGTTCACTCATTCCCAAGTTCATCCGTCTGAGCCGGAGTAAACACTTGGGAACTAGAACTAACATCATTTCCTTTTTTTCTTTCTGTCCCGCTTAGAGAATCCGTCAGGTGTCGGACTAACCGGGTTTTTTTCCAAAAAAACTTGACACTCTGATACATTTGGAGTGTTAAGTCAAATTAGATCTACTCTGATTAAGGGTAGGGTGGGTTTGCCCCATTTGGAGATGCAACTCTAACAGGTTTTAGAAATTGATTTCCAGCGTGGTAGACCCTGTTAAATAAAATCTTCGATTTTCCCGAAGGGATTTCACAGGGTAAACCCTTTTCTGTTCAGGCTCGTAGAGCCTAATCAGTTTTTTATACATCGTAACCTCCTTTCTTTTCCCGGCACCTTTGTTTTCATCTTCGGGAGCAGAATAGATTGCCAGGTCTCTTTTTGCCCTCGAACTTTCACCGCAGAGTCGCAAAGACCGCAAAGTTTTTATTAAATTAAAATACTAAATTTTCTCTGCGTGCTCCGCATCTCTGCGATGAGACACTATTTCAACATAACACATTTCTTAGTATCTTTAAAATCACTGGCAGTAATGCGATAGAAATAGATGCCGCTGGAAACATTTTCATTGTTGTCATTTTTTCCATCCCAGACAATTGAATGATTCCCTGGTGGAAGAACATCATCAATTAGAGTTTTTACTTTCTGACCTTTAATGTTGTAGATTTCAAGATTCACAAACTGAGATCCGTCTGAGCCGGACATGGCATTTTGTGCAACAGAGAAAGAAATTGTAGTTGTGGGATTAAACGGATTAGGATAGTTCTGGTTTAAAGCAAATACTCCGGGAACCTGAGGGGTAGGATTTTCAACACCAACTGTTAATGTATGTAAAGTTACAGGAATTTCTACAGGTGAGTTGGCGGAATTATTGTAGATAAGAATATTTGTTGTGTAGGTAGAATCCGGAGTTAATTCATTGGTATCAAAGTTCACGGAGATATCGAGTGATTGCCCGGCAGGCACCGTACCGGATATTGGTATAACAGAAAGCCATTCACATTCCGGTGGAGCCACTATGGCACGGATATTCAAGTTATAATCAAGTCCGTGATCCTGTAACTCACTCCAGGAACCATCATAGACCCAGTCCCCCTTGCCATCAACGGCAGGTCCTGCATCGTATCCTATGGGATATTCACCTGCATTATGTGTTATCTCTACCGAGGTCCACAGATCCTGTGTTGCATCTATAATAACAGGTGTTGTAAGGTCTGTTCTTAACCAGACGGGTCCGATAACACTGTAAGGTTCAGAGGTAATCAATTGACCGGGTTCGGATGAAGTGCCTGCTTCGTATATCTTTAGCTGTCCGGAGTGTGTGCCACTCTCGTAATGAAAAAATAGAACCGATATGAGTTGCCACCCATCATAGGGAGCAAGCTCTTCCGGAGTAAGTCTTATTGCACCCTCAAATGTACCACCGTATGTAAGACCAACAGCCCCATAATTCTCGCCATCGTAATGAATGGTAACCTCTTCACGAGAAAGTGATTTAGATTCCGGTGGGGCTATGCTTACAGGTATTTCCGATATTGGAGACACTGAAAACTGGCTGTAACTGTCTTTGCGAAAGTTTCCGCCAGTTGGCGGACAAGTTCTTTCTTTCGAAAAGGTTTTGTCCACATCCAATTTTCCATCACCAGTTAATCTCGAGCCTGAACGGGTTAGTCTCGTTGAGCCTGAACGGGCAGTTGTACTAATATCAAAATCAAGCTGACCTGTACCCGGATTGCTGATTGTCATATAAGTAGTAAATGTTATTTCCACAGGAAGTTCCACATCAAAGCTTGCAGGCTCCACAACTATTTCAGGAATTGGGGGTGAGTATTGGACATACGCAGGTATTAAATAGTTTCCATAATCGTCATTATCCAAATTATTAAATCTATTTGTGGGATTATAATCTGCATAATAGTTGCCTAAACAATACCACATGAAATATGGGGGTGAAACAATGCAAACATAAAACTCAACATCAGATTCATATATAAAAATATCCTCATTGGATAGATCAAAATGTTGATATCCTGTACCGGGAGTTGTCTGTCGATAGCCCGACCAGATAACTTCACCAGGCTCAAATATGTCCGGATTATTAGGATTTGCATCGTTCATCACCTTAACCTGTATAGGGGTAGCTTGTGCCCCCCAGAAGCACGGCATTACCTCAATAAGTTTACAGGGATATGCCTGTGGAGTTATTCTTACGATAAGCTCCATAGGAATTGAATTACACACTGCACCACATGCCATATCAAAGTCATATCTGATAGTATCGCTGAGAGATGCAGTTACTGTAATATTTAATGTATCGTTTGAAGGATACATATCTTCTCCAAGCTGAGAATAGAAGGAGATGTTATATATACTGTTTTCTTCCCCTACATACCAAGGCTCAAAGGCAGCAGGCTCGGTTGAGGACGGCTCAATTATGACAGGGACACTGGATGTATAGACATTTGTTCCTATTGAATCAATAGAGCAGGTAACAAAAAAAGCTTCAATATGCTGCCCTGCATTCTCAACGAATATACGAGGTATGATGGAATTGTCTGCCGGTACAATATATCTATTAGGTATATCAACTTCTTTTATAAGCACATCGTGCTCCAGAGATATACCTCTTTCAACAAGATGCATCATATAATTGCCATCTGTATATGGGTGATAATCTTCATCATAATAGTAACTCATGCCGGAAACAGAGTTGGTATCAACACACAGTCTTTTATGTTCAATGCCGGGTGGAAATTTGAACTCAAGCCATATAGGACCGGGTGTGTCTATTATCCCATTACCATTAACTGTAAAGTCTACCCACTTAATACCATAATACTGTCTATCATCATCACAGGACCATGAATAGTTTGCAGTTAAGAGAGCATTTGTAGTATCCGGTAGTCCCGAACCATTATCCGGGAAGAGAACTACTTCCTGGTTATGAAGAAAATAGGTGGCAATGTTAATCTTTGTTACTTGATAAGGGAGTTCAAAATACTGAGCAAACTTTACATAATATTTCACATCAGTAGAAACCCATTCATCCCATAACTTATCGTCATAGCCAAGATCCATATTAAAAAGTGGTATCAAAACGAAATCAACTGTGGTTGTACCACCTTCAATAATTTCCACATCAGTTTCTTCTCCCAAAAGGTAAGAATTTCCTGCATCACAGGTAACCGTATAATTACCTACCAACTCACTTGCCAAAAGACTATCAATGATATAATATCCATCCGCATTGGTATAACATGTATATTCAACTCTGACCTGACTGGTAGCAGTTATCAAAGCATCCTCAATAGGCTCACCAGTATTAGCATCTGTTACCGTGCCATTAAGGGAACCGTAGGGATTTTGTTCCAAAACAAAATCAACAGTAACGGTTTGACATTCTAACACTTCTACAACATCGGTAGTATCACAATATCCTTCTGCCGTACAGGTAATATCATATATTCCAACAGGAATATATTCTAAAAGATAAGTACCGTCAGTTCCAGTGATGTATGAGTTATTTTCAATAGATACGATAGCACCTTCAATGGGTTCTCCGGTATTAAAATCTGTTACAGTTCCATCAACATTACCATACTCATCATCAAATAGTATTGCAATACCTTTGTCAGTAATAATATCCATCACACCAAAGGAATCGTAGAAGTGCACATCTCCAAAGGTCAAAAGACCCTGAGTGGTGGTAATAGCCTGGAATACAATGTCTGCAATCAGTCCCTCTCCTTCCGGTGCTTCAAGAGTGTCTGTGCCTGCTAAGGTATAAGCAATACTTAAGACACCGGGAGTAGAGGTATCGATCATCCAGCCGAGTGCAGTGCCTCCATTAACAGTAAGAATATTCGGTTCATAGGTAATGGGATTGGTTGCAGTAGCTGTTATATAATCAAGCTGGTTATGGTTGTAGTTCACTTCAAACTCGTAGGTGTCTAGATTGTGAACATCTATGGCATACACATCTACCCGGATATAATTTCCTACAGCCGGTGCTGTCATGGTCGTGTCATTCTGGTTGCCATAAGTTGTAGCATCAAGGTCAAATCTTATGCCGGCATACTCATTGGGACCGGCAAAAACTGATGATGCTGTTAAGATGGTTAATATTACAATTAGTAAATACTTCTTTTTCATTTTTCTTGTCTCCTTTTTTTTAACCGCGAACGGACCCCAGTTAAATAAAAAAAACGATTTAACGGGGCAAGCGCTAATTATCGCTAATTTTATTTATTTATAACTACCCCTATCACTGTCACTTCCACATATCGAAGGGGAAGGGAACTGCCTGCGGCAAACAGGGTTTGGGAACGAGAGGGTACGCTCTCCGCTCTCACTTTTTACGATTCTACTTGTCTCCATGTCGCCCAGTCTCCTTGAGCTACCTCGAGTCGTCGTCGCAAGCTCCTTACAAATCGAAACAGCAATTTAGTGCTTCTTTGTGTCTTAGTGCCTTTGTGGCTAATTACTTCAATATAATACATTTCTTAGTATCTTTAAAATCACCGGCAGTAATGCGATAGAAGTAGATGCCGGAACTTATATCCTCAGCATTCCAGACAACAGAATAATAACCTGACTGCTGAACTTCATTAACAAGTGTTTCCACTAATCGACCTTTGATGTTATAAATCTTGAGTGAGACCTTGCTGGATTTCGGAAGGGTATATGAAATTGTAGTTTGCGGACTGCGTCCGGCACCTGACGGATTAAAAGGGTTAGGATAGTTCTGGTAAAGAATGACTTTGGCAAGTTCTGATGGCACTATTTGTTCATCAACATCCACTGATTCCACAACAAAAACACCATCCAGAGTGATTACTGCAGTAGTGCCCTGGTTAAACATAAAGTTGTCAAAGTGCAAAGGACTCTCCTCTTCCGGTTGTGCATCAGGTGAGACAACAAAGAGCAAATTAATCAAGGTTCCACTTCCATAAAGTGTATCAGTCCCTGCCATTGCTACAAAGAATGTATCGCCAACTACACTGTATTGGCATGTCCAATCTGTGCCGGAGAGTAAGGTGCCAGAGGTATCCACATCAATTCCTGTAATAATATCTGAATTATAGGTTAAATTGAACTCAGCTGATAGAACACCAACTCCCATCACATCTTCTCTATTCACAGGGATAGATACTGTATCGCCTGCTGCACCATAGGTAGTATCCGGAACAGAGACATTTCCAGCAAAGGGAAGACCTACTTCTATGATGCGATTATTATCATAATCAGTAATTAAGGTATTGCCATAAGGCAATCTATCAGCCTCACGTGGCAAGAATCCACCAAAATACTCCCAGACTATGTTGTAGTCCGGGGTTACCTCAATAACGCGATAATTATAAAAATCAGAAATCAAGGTATTACCATTTGACAATCGATCAGCCTCGGTTGGACGATGAAGGTTGCTGTATAGCCAGACCATTGTACCATTCTGGGTAACCTCAAAAACACGATGAGTACCAAGATCAGTAATTAAGGTATTGCCATTTGACAATCTATCAGCATTGTATGGTTTATCGAGTCCAATGCTATATTCCCATACTATGGTGTGGTTTGGAGTAACCTCAATAACTATATCATAATGACCTTTACAGGTAATCAATGTATTACCATTTGACAATCGTTCAGCATCCATTACCCACTGTAATGGCCAGGCTCTCATCTGCCATACTATATTTCCATATGTGTCAACCTCAAGAGCTCGATCCCAATTCTGGAATGGATAACCGCTATACCTATCAGCAATTAAGGTATTGCCATTTGGCAATCGTTCAGCATCGGCTGGGTAATGCATGGACAAAGGACCGCCACCAGTGTATTCCCAGACTATGGTGCCGTCCGGTGTAACCTCAATAATACGGTCATGCCACATATCCGTAATCAAGGTGTTTCCGTTTGGCAATCTATCGGCATCGCTTGGTCTATAAAGTCCGGTGCTGTATTCCCAGACTATTTCATCTGCCATCACTGATGTTTGTGGTAACCAGGCAATGAGGGCTACTCCTATTACTAGTAATAAAACTACTTTTTTCATCTTAAACTCCTTTCTTATTTTAGCCACGAAGTCACACGAATTAACACGAATAAAATTTTATTATTCATTCTTTGTGTCTTAGTGCCATTGTGGCTAATTACTTTAAGATAACACATTTCTTAGTATCCGTAAAATCACCGGCAGTAATACGATAGAAATAAATTCCGCTGGAAACAGATTTATTGTTGTCATTTTTTCCGTTCCAGACAACTGAATGATTCCCTGCTGGAAGAATATCATTCATCATAGTTTTCACTTTCTGACCTTTGATATTATACACTGATATTTCTACTTTGGATTCTTTGGGAAGATCAAAAGATATTGTAGTACTCGGGTTGAAGGGATTCGGGTAATTCTGGCTCAAAGTAAATTCTATTGGAACCTGGGGTGTAGGA
This sequence comes from Candidatus Cloacimonadota bacterium, assembly GCA_023133395.1. GTDB lineage: Bacteria > Cloacimonadota > Cloacimonadia > Cloacimonadales > TCS61 > JACNIV01. The sequence continues at coordinate 7,930 of JAGLWO010000019.1, forward strand.
TCTTCAATACCAACAGATGTTACATGCAAGGTTACAGGTATAGTCACCAGTGAGTCTATTGAGTTATTGTGTATAGCAATAGTTGCTGTGTATGTAGATTCAAATAGGCAATTTGTATCAAAGTGTATAGTAACATCAAATGTATTTTCAGCCAAAACAGTCCCGGAGGTAGGTGTAACAGATATCCATTCATAACCGGTATCAGTCAGGTATAGCATCTCATCGGCCTCATGAGCAATCCATAGATAGCTCGGGTAGCGGTTGTCAAAACTGCCGCCAGCACAACTGTGAGAGCCACTAGAACCAGGAGTTGGGAATGCAAAGTTCATCTCACCAGTATATGGGTCTATAGTATAGATGTTTCCGCCTGTCCATCCATTGAGATAGATAATGTCAAGGTATGGGTTGTATGACAAACCAAATGGTACAGCATCAGGAGAGTACCATGAATTTATCATATTGCCCAATGAATCGCACTCATAGATAAGTGCTGGTTCATCATTAGTAACCCATAGATGGTCTTCTACCCATTCAACACCAAGTAGTCCATCAGTACAGGGTGTATAAATAATATCTACAGGATTATATCCATCTGATACATCGATCTTATAGATACAGTTTTCAATATAGCAAGCCTGATACAAATATCCATTATGCCATGCCAGTCCCGTGGGTGGCCCATCTGGATTACCACAAGCTATGTATGCAGCAACGAAGTTGAAGTTAGAGTCTAACTTAACCACATAATTATCAAAGTTACCCTGCCAGAAGTAGGTGCCATCCCACTCAAATCCACTCGGCTCTCCAACAGAAGGATGTGATTCAATTATCTCTCCCTCATACCTTGAACCAGATGAGTCAGGTATCCAATCAGCAGGTGTTCTACAGAATGAAGTTGGACCAGAGTCTGATTTAATTATGCCCTTAGCTGTTTCTTGTCCTTCATTTAAAATTTCAATGTTGAACTCCATAGGTCCATTACCATTATTTGTGATGTGAAGAAGTGTATCCAGTGTAGAATCTATGCATAGAGTAATATCAAAGGTATTTGGTGCAACAGCTATTTCCGGGTGCAGCAGGGCAAAGTTTAATTCAGTTATTTCTCCCGGTAATATTATAATGCCAGTGACATCAAACTGATTATAGCCAAAGGCAATAACTGTCATATCATAAGTGTCAGGAATTACTTCCGGCATAAGGTATTGACCGGTATCATCCGTAGTATCACAGTAAGTATAGGTATTACATGCTGTAACTACAGCATTAGCAACGGGATTCCCGGTTTCAGCGTCAGTAACAGTTCCTTCAATAGCACCAAAAATGTCTCTAACAATGAAAATACCATCCTGAGTGTGTGAATAAGGATTTCCCTGGTTAAACATAAAGTCCACAAAGTGTAAAGTACTCTCCTCGCCTTGTTGTGCATCAGGAGATACATCAAATACCAGGTTAATCAAAGTTCCTATTCCAGAAAGAGTATCTGTGCCTGCCATAGCAACGGAGAAAGTATCGCCAACAACACTATAGTTCACCGACCAATCAGTGCCAGATAGTAGGGTTCCAGATGGATCCACATCAATTCCTGTAAGAATATCCGAATCATAGGTTAAGTCAAACTCAACTGATACAATCCCAAGTTCTGTTATCAATTCTGTAACCATAATTGGTATACTGATTGTTTCACCTGGTAGGCCATAACTAATATCAGGGGATACTACCGGTAATGGTGGTGCTAATTCTTGGAGCCACGGAATATAATCCACATTCAAGTTAACACCATTTCCAGTACCAGGACCAACACCCCCGGGACCACCCGGGTCACCCCACCAGTTGTTTTCAGCATTCAACGAGTCTCCACTAGTATTATTCCAAACGCCATAATCGTTATCCACGATATTATTAAAGTTAATAATCACATAGGGTGACTGTCTACAAAATACACCACCAATCAAAGTATTATTGAGGATGTCATTAAATTGAATTATGGTAGAACTACCATAATTATAATTACAGCGTATTGCTGCATTCCCACCGTAATTATTGTTTATAGTGTTACCAATTATTGTAGGAGATGAATTATCGCAAGTAATACATCCTGACTGACGATAATTTGTAGTATTTTCCGATATAGTATTGCCTTTAATTATAGGGTGTGCAGAATGTAGATATATAGCACCTCCAGAAAAGGCTTGATTATTGGTTATCTGATTATTGTATATTAATGTGTTTGCTGAAACTGCATTACACGCGATACCACCACCATAATCTAATTCTGTCGTATTATAGGCTATTATGTTATCTGTGATAGTTAGTGAGGAGTTATCGCAATAAATACCAGGACCATTATTATAGGTTATGGTGTTCTCTGTAATAGTTATTGAGGAGTTAATACAATTATCACAATAAATACCAGAACTAAGTCCATTCCGAATTGTAAAGCCCCTGATTTCAGTATTTAGACCCACACCTGTAGTTATACTTATCACCTGAGCACCGCCATAAATTACTGTTTGTTCTGCACCAGCCTCGCTTATAAGATGAATACTATCAGTGCCTGGCCATACAAGGTTCTCATAATATGTCCCATGAGCTACAAGAACAGTGTCACCTTCGGAAGCAGCGTTCAATCCATCTTGTATTGTTGGATATTGTGATGGCACCATTAAAATATCAGCTTCCACTACAACAGTTATAAGAAGTAAAGCAGTAATTGTTACTGCCAAGTAAATATTTCGTTTTCCCGATATATCGGGACTTAAACTTTGTTTCAGCATTTTTCCTCCAATTTTTAAAGAATTATTTTTCATTTGAATCTCCTTTCTTGAAAAACACTCACCGCAGAGTCGCAAAGATCGCAGAGTTTTCAACTTCCGTTCCCAAACTGGGGTTTGGGAACGAGAGGACATTACTCATTCTTTGTGTCTTAGTGCCTTTGTGGCTAATTATTTCAAGATAATACATTTTTTAGTATCCGTAAAATTACCAGCAGTAATACGATAGAAGTAGATGCCGCTGGAAACAGATTTATTGTTTTCATTTTTTCCGTTCCAGACAACTGAATGATTCCCAACTGGAAGAACCTTATTAATAAGGGTTTTAACTTTCTGCCCTTTGATGTTATAAATTTGCAGCGAAACATTTCCCGCATCTTTCAAAGAGAAACTAATATTTGTTTCCGGGTTGAATGGATTAGGATAATTCTGGTAAAGAACGACTTTGGCAAGTTCTGTTGGAATTATTAGTTCATAAACACCAACTACAGGATTACAGGTAAATATAACTTCTCTTGTTTCACCTTGTGATAATGGTGCTTGTCCCTGATGCCAGATATACATCAGAGCAAAATTATCTTTCACTACAACTGACATTGCATTAGTATAGATAATTTCAATATCCTCTACTCTGAATGGTAAAATTATTGCAGGGTGACGATTACCCCATTTGCCATCATAACCGGGATTGCCTTCTCGATTCATAGTAATATTGAAGGTAACAGTATCCTTTTCAGTTCCTTCATTCACAATAAGTTCACTTGTAAAGAGTGGTTGTTGAAAAACGCCTTCATTAGACATTTTAACCTGCATTCCCGGGTCTCCATAAAGAGCAGAGCCATTCAAATCAGGAGGATTAGCACCGGGTGTGTTATTGAGTATATCAAATTTGAGTGCAATATTTGCCAGGAAATACGATTCAGCCCATGTATAATTTCTTGCAACTTTATAAAAATATGCTTTAGTTCCACCGTGTTGATGAGAACCCGAATACTCAGGGATTACATAGCCGGTATATTGATATGCTCCACCTGTATGAATCCAGGAGGGTGCCATACAACTGACGTTAATAATCTGACCAATATAACAATTACCTAATCCGAAATATATCTTCGGATTATCAGAATTTATATTAATATCAGGTCCTATATGTGGGTCGCCATAAACCTGTCCACTTACGGAACGGAAATATCCCTCCGAACCTGATGATGGATAATGCAATTGCCAATTATCGTAATTGCCATGTCCACTTGTGTAAAAGATATCTACCGGGTCATAGTTAAAAATATCAATCCCCTCATTTATCATAGTAACAAGCCATTCTGTTCTATCTGTAGGACCGTTAGTATAAGTAGTTGTCTCAAGAGAACCTGGGCTTTTTACATAGTATTCACCATAAGTAGATTCACTTGTTCCTATGCCCTGGGTATAATATATCAAATCACAACCAGCAGTACCGCCAAGAACAGTTTTAACATCAAATCCGGTAGGACCTGTGACAAGATTAAAAGCATCCTGGGCATTATAGCCGGTTATAATTCCCCAGACAGCATCACAATACGGGTCAATATCTAATACTCTTGTAAATGGCCAGACGCTATCCTGGACAAAAACTGGTGATGCTGTGGAAAGCTCACAAACAAAACCAATATGGGCTGGATGAAAATCCGCAACTTCACCCTGAACCTCATTGAGAGAATAATTCCAGATAAAGAGTTGTCCCTGATATCGTGCGAGAAGTGCATCTGCTACTGCCTGCCAGTCAGGATTATTATAGGTTGACTGCTTGATTACAACTGCATAAGTAGATGGATCCTGGTAAGAAATTATAAAAGTGTCATCTGAAATATCTTCTGTGCAATTACCACTGAAATCAAATACTTTTACTTTAACAAGACATTGGTCAGATGGTGTATTGGGAATCTGCCATGAATATATCTGTGAATTACCTGCATGACTGGTAATAAATATCCAGTCTGCTCCATCATTGGTAGAATAGTAAATGCTATCACCTACTACACCAGTATTATCATCTGCATACCAGGTAATGGTATGCCATCCAAATGTTCCCCAGTTTTCTCCACCATTAGGTGCAATAACTGTTACTGTTGGTGGTTCTCCATCAGCAACAGTGGTTATGCTTGCACTATCCATAATAGTAGGATCTGCCTGGGATGTTGCAATTACAAGAATATTATCCTGTCCTGATGCACCTGTCGGAATATTGACACATACTTTTATACCAGTATAATTGCCAGAATCCAGATAAAGAGTAGTAATTTGATTAGCTCCATTTTCGTCCCAGATAGTTGTATTCCAGAGATTGCCTGACACAGAAAGGTCATAGGTGTCATTCATATATCCTTGATTTGCAACAGTCAGGTCATACCAGACATCTATGCCGGGAATTCCAACTCCAGCTTGTTGCTCTGGTGTAATACTAACCAGATAATCTGCTGGAATCTCACAGGTAATGGTCAGGTAAGGTGGATTGGCTTCATTCCAGCCATCAGCGTGATAATAGTAAGTAGAAATATTATCAGATGTTTTATGCCCGATTCCAAACCAATCGTCTGTTAGTGCTGATTGAAGGTCTGTTACCGCACTTCCTTCTAAAACATGAGAATACCATCCAGTTTGTATGGGACCGCCTTCATAATGCAAGTATTCAGCACCATATCCGCAGTCGAAATAAATCGCACCCGGATCTCCAATGAGAGTTAAAGGATCCCAATCCAATCGATACCAATAAAAGAAGGGATGGTGTATATCATTAAAATAGAGGTGCATTTCTATGCTATTGATTATAGCACAATCAGGTATATTGGAGATGTCAAATTTTGACCAGCCACGATATTCATCTTCACCTTGTTCCCAAATTTCAGAAGTCTGGGTAATTGTTCCACTATTATTAACCGTTCCTGTATTATACACAGCAGAAGCGGGATAACAGTTAATTGTATCAGCCCTAATGTTTGTACAACAAAGAATCAGAAAAACAAATAGCACTGATATTAACAGGGCACTTTTGCAATTGTTTGAGATTAGTGTTTTTTTCATCTGAAAATCCTTTCGCCAAAAAGGCACAGAGACACAAAGAAAAAAATTAGAAACATAATAAATTCAACAACTCGAATGTAATTTTCATGGTCCTTTGTGACAGCCTGCTGACATGTGTGTTTCATCTTATTTCCTCTTTTTAATGATACCTGCAAAACCGATTATAACTAGGTGATATTTCTATATTTCACAGGGTTGATATTAATTTGCTATTCAATTTTTTTACTTTCCTTAAGAAAAAATTCACTTTTTTTAAGGTTGCCCATTTCTTTATAAACTTCGCTCATCTTCTGCATCCATTTCTTTTGCATCTCTGGACTTCTGATTTGAGAAGCGATATGATAGGCGTGTCTAAAGTTTTCTATAGCCTTAGGGAATAAACCTCTCTTCTGGTATATCAATCCTATATTGCCAATAATTTCTGCCTCGCTATCAAGATCGTGAATTTGGGAGATGATATGATATGCCTTCTGCATAAACTTCATGGCTTCGGACAGACGGTTTGAATCATAGTACAATAATCCTAAGTTAGCCTTGCAGACGCATTCTTTACGCTTATCATTTGATTTGATAAATATCGCAATTGCTTTTTTTAGATATTCTTCTGCCTTAGCAAAATTTCCTTTTTGTGCATAGATCCTAAAAATACTACCATAAGCGTCACCAACCAAACTTGACCCTTTTAAGAGTTCAACAGAACTTTGAAAATAGTTGTAAGCCTTATCTGTGTCATTGTATGATAATGCTAAACAATGACCCATAGTAATATATGCAAAACCTAATTTTTTTTTGTCGACCATTTCTTCTGCAAGAGAAATAAGTTTTTGACAGGTTTTTAGCTCTTTTTCTTTGTTATTTAAAATATGATATAAATGCGTTATTTCTTCATATACCCTAAAAAGAAGTTTTTTGTTTTCATTACAGTTGGTCTCTAAGTTATGTAAGATTTTCAAGGATTCTTCTCTTCTTTCAAGGTGATACAGCACAAGAGTCTTGATAAAAAGAACTTCCGAATTACCAGGACTTATATTTAATAATTCTTCTATTTCCAAAATTAACTCAGCAATAATTCGACTCTCAGGGTGAGGTGTCTTTTCCGATTCCAATTCCACTTTCATCTGTCTGTAAGATAATCCTTCTTTTCTCTTTTCATCAATCCAGATAATTCGTTCTTTAATTTCTAAGTCGTTTTTCCAGTAGGCAGGGAACTTTCCTCCTTCCCATTTGGGCTTTGGTAATAACCCTTTCTGGATTAAACGCTGGATAGATCTTATCTTAGAGTTAATAAAATTACCCTCCCCGAATACTTCAAGGTTTTGTTCGTCTGCAAATTCTATCAATTCATTTTGGTTTAATTTCACTTTTTTCTCCTATAAAAAACTAACATTCCCAATTTAGTTGCGACAATGTTGTGACAAAGATTTTTTTTTTGAAATTGTCTGTCAAGAATTTTCTCGGTTTGGATAAATATTTTTTTATTTTTTTATCAAAGTTATAGTAATGAATTATTGATGAGATATATGATTTTACAGTTAATTTGTGTATATTGAAAATGGGAGAGATAAGGATTGTAGCCTTAAAAAGCGTGAAAGCAAGTCAATTTGTATATGCTGTAAACAGTAAAAGCATTCAACTTGTATTATATTCATCATTTTGTTATTATTCTTCATTATTTAATTTGAAATAATAAAAGAGCTACTATTATGATGTAGCCCTTTTGTGCTATATGTAATTTTAATTTAGATGTTATATAAAGAATCTCTTTTTTACTTCTTCGTGGGATTGGATTTTACCTTCTTATTTCGCTTTTAAACCTTCTTCGATTTTTTTCATAACATAAAGCTCATAAAAAAATGTGTCCTAACTTGCAATTTTACGAAAGTTTAAGATATTTTCTTTACAATTTTTTTAATCGTCTCCATATTGCTACCCCTTATTTTATCTTCAAATCTGGAGATATTTAAAATTTCTGATAACACTGGAAATCATGTCAAATAAGTTTTATATTATGTTGTACTTTCCTATCTAAGTCGTTTCCACATTTTCTTGGCGAGTTCAGCTGTTTTAGCTGCAAGAGCTGCACTGTCTAATTTGCACAGTTTCTTGTTCTGCATAAGGATTTTACCATTGCAGATTGTAGTATCTACTTCGGCGTCGTACAATCCGAAAATAAAATGACTGAGAAAATTGTTTACATTTAGTGGGGTGATCGGATCGTAATCCACAAGTATGATATCTGCTGCTGCACCTTGGGAAATTTCTCCGAGTTTTACAGGAAAATATTTCATAGCAATCTTTGGGTTGTTCCATAAAAGCAATTTAGGCGCTTCACAAAATGCTACACGGGGATCCTTTTTATCCAGACGGTGTAACAGGTATGCAACACGCATTTGTAGGAACATATTTGAAGTCATGCCATCGGTTCCGAGTCCAACGAGAATCCCTTTTTTCATCATATCGAGTACTTTGGATA
>JAGLWO010000190.1 GCA_023133395.1 Candidatus Cloacimonadota bacterium
TTTTTATTTTCAAATTGTTGTTGGAATTCAGGTTTTTCACAATTGGCGCCAAGTCCGGGAGTTTCTTTCTGTTCGATTATCTTTATTCTGTTTACTTTTAAATCTGGAGTAACTCCAACCATTGTCTTTACATCACTGCTGTATCCATAGAGAGAAGCAACAAAAGTGTAACCGACAATGTTACCCTCTTCATTTTTACCAATATAAACAGTTTCTTCGTTCAGATAAGAAATGCTATCAAATGTAGCTGCTTCTGGTAAGACTTCCATTCGAGCTTCTTCTTTTGCTTTTCGTTGATTTTCTTCTATGATGGGTTTTGTGATACTATTGATATAAGCCAGAACACCACTGGCAATAACAGTGATTACCAGTAAAACAAACCCTAATTTAAAGAAATATTTCATGCTTTTACCTCCCCGAAGATTCTGGGAACAGTGTATCTATCAATGAGTGGGACAGCTATGTTCATAAGAAGGATAGAATATGAAACTCCTTCAGGGTAGCCTCCAACCAGACGAATTACAACCGTCAGAATTCCACAACCAATTCCGAAAATAATTCTTCCCTTTTTTGTAACAGGTGATGTTACCATATCTGTTGCCATGAAGAATGCACCTAAGATTAAACCACCGGAAAATATATGGAATACAGGCAAGAAAATAGATACGGAAAACAATCCGTTAATTCCACCGAAAATATAGGTAAGAACAAATACTGTTCCAATATAACTTATTGGTATTCGCCATTCTATGATATGTTTATAAGCAAGGTAAGCTGCTCCAATAAGTAGTGCAGCTGCGGAGACTTCACCGATAACACCTCCAATATTCCCCCAGAAAAGATTTTGAATTGTATCTGCACTTGCCAAGCTGTTCATAACTGTTTTTGCCATGTCTCTACTGATCTGGGTTGTATCTCTGATAGCTTTTGCAACTCCAAGGGGAGTAGCTGAAGTTATAACAGCAGGCACATTTGAAGGTAAGTCCTTCAAACCATTGATTGAGCTTTCGAATATGTTACTGAGAGGATTTGTTGCTTTCCAGCCAGCAGTCATTAACGTGGGCCAGGAAGCAACAAGAAATGCTCTACCCAAAAGTGCAGGATTAAATATGTTATATCCAAGACCACCGAATATCTGTTTTCCAATTGTAATCGCAAACACTGAACCTACAACCGGTAACCACCAGGGAGATGCACTATTGATATTAAATGCGATAAGAATTCCCGTGACAACTGCACTTCCATCGCTAACTGTAACCGGGACCTTTCTTAGTCTCTGAATTACAGCTTCAGTAACAACTGCTGCTATAACTGCATAAACGGTAAGAATTAGAGATTGAATTCCAAAAAAGAATATTCCT
>JAGLWO010000191.1 GCA_023133395.1 Candidatus Cloacimonadota bacterium
GGATATATATTTTATAATAATCCTGTACTTTATGAAACTACAAGAACATATTTTCTCAATCATTTTGAGGTTGAAGATAAATATCAATCTGAAGCTCAAGGTATTATTGATGGGATGATCGAAGCAGGTATTGATCTTTATAGCTCAATTCTACAAAGAGACATGGATGTAAATGATATATTAGTGTCAAATGCAATTATAGATCTACTTGCATTAGAAGAATTACAAAAAGATGATGAGTCCGGTTGTTCTAGTCTTTCCAGTTGGGGAGAAAGCACTATCCTTGCTCCTGAATTAAATGGAGGTGTAGTAATTACTAGGCACATGGATTGGACACCACACAATGAACTGCTGGAGAATCATCTTCTGGTTGTCCATTTCCCTATTGAGGAAAATGAAACTAACTGGCTTGCTTTCACTTTTCCCGGGCTTTTTGGTGCTTTATCTGCTTTGAATGAAGATGGACTCTGTGCGTTTATGAATATGGGAAATAACAACAACCATCCCAATTTAAATACTTTTCATCCAATATTTTTATCGATTAGAAATGGAATAGAAACTTATGATTATAATGGTGATATGGAAATAAATCCATCGGATATATCAGATGCCATACAGGACAAATACCAGTTGAGCGGTTCCATTATCCATAGTGCAAATCAATCATATTCAATTGTAATTGAATGTAATAATGAAAATGGTGTAGAACTAAGGGATGATACAGATAACACAATTATTCCTTTAAACCATCTGGCAGCGACAAATCACTTTAGGGTAATTTATCCACCCGTGTATTGTTACAGGTATGAGAACATCTCAGATTCACTAAATTCCAATTCCAATATGAACATAAATAGAAGCTGGGAATTACTCGCTGGTGCTGCCGGAGTTCCAACTAATCTTCATATGATTCAATACGTTCCAACTATGAATTTAATCAAATGGTCAACAGCAACTGCAGGAATACCAGCTTATCAATCTGAACCTACAGTGTTTGATCTGGAGGAACTCTTCACTGTTAGTACTTCTGCTGATCCTGAACTTCTTGAGCAAATTTCGTTAATTAAATCTTACCCAAACCCGTTTTATTCAACCACTTCTCTCTATTTTTCTTTACCACTGGCTTCCAGGGTCGAATTAAATATTTTCAATATAAAAGGGCAGAAGATAAAAGAATTGGTAAATGATTATAGAAGAGAGGGGAATTATACAATAGAATGGGATGGGAAGGATGAAGCAGGAAATTGTGTTGTTAATGGAATATATTTTTACAGATTTGAAACTGAATTTAAAATTGAGTCAGGAAAACTTATACTGATTAAATAATAAAAAAAATAAGGAGGAAAAATGAAATTTAAACTATTATCAGATGCCGATATGAAAGCAATCGATGCTGTGAATAAATTTCATGGTGGAGCAAATCACATCGTTAACACGATAAAAGAAATGAGAAATTTTGAGAAACGAAAAAAAATCTTAACTGAGAAAGGTTATGGAAATATGATCGAAGAAGCTGAAGAGCTGGTGAAAAAATTTGCTAAAGCCGGAGATTACGAAAAAGAGAACAATATTTCCTATAATAACAATTTCGGTGTTGCAACTGCTCAGGTTTCTGGCTGGCAGGGAGCCAAAGTTACTCATCATGCAATGAAAAGAATTGCAGAAAGTGCTTCCAGTGGAGAACCATGTTTTGTACCTTCCGAATTCATCTCCGTTGTAGCTCTCACTGATAATTATGTTTATAATGGCGATTTGATGGCAACTCTCACAATGGCTGAAAATATCATGAAGGGTTCAAAATTCTGCAGTACGAATCTAATCGGTATTCCTCA
>JAGLWO010000192.1 GCA_023133395.1 Candidatus Cloacimonadota bacterium
GCCATGAGGTGCCGCCATCTGTGCTGACTGCTAATATGGGAGCGCTGCTTCCAACAGGAACAGGAGTATCCCAGGTAAATGTAACATCTACAGGAAATCCACCTGTATAGCTTGTTGCATCAATATCAAACCATAAATTTAATGCATTACCAGGGAACGGTAAGGATTCGGGTGGGGTATCATATTGAGTTATAGTAATGCTGCCACCACCTGCAGGTGGGTCTATTGTAACAGTGCTTCCGCCAGATCCACCGCCACCATCAAAATCAAAATAAACAGGGTCGCCAGTTGGAATAGGTAAAGTGACTACTTCGCCTCCACCAATTGAAGCTGCACCCTTATTTGTGATGAGGTCCACAACACCATATGAATCGTAAAAGTAAACATCTCCAAAGCTCAGAGTTCCATAAGTATCTACAAGAGACAGAAATACAATGTCTGCAATGAGTCCCTCTCCTTCCGGTGCTTCAAGGGGATCATTGCCTGCTAAGGTATAAGCAATGCTTAATACACCCGGAGTAGAGGAATCAACCATCCAACCGAGTGCGGTGCCGCCATTAGATTCAAGGATGTTACCTTCATAAGTAATGGGATTTGTAGCACTGGAGGATACATATTCAAGCTCTGTCGGGTTATAGATTACTTCAAACTCATATGTATCTAAATTGACAACATCGGTACAATATACATCTACCCGTATGTAAGTTCCTGTCGGTTGAGATGGTATGCCGGTAAGATTCTGGTTACCGGTAGTGGTGGCATCCAGATCAAAAACTATACCTGCATTTTCGTTTGGTCCTCTCCCTTCTTGACCGGATCTTGTAGGAGGTGTGCCTTCGTGCCAGTGGTCTCCGAAAACCTGAAGATCAGCAGCATCAATAATATTATCCGGAACCAGGTCGTAGAGAGGATCCCAACCAGGATCTGTATTAACAAAGTGCCAGTGGTCTCCAAACATCTGCAAGTCCGTAGCATCTACATAGCCATCAGAATTGAAATCACCTATGATGACTGCTGTGCCAAATGCGTAGAGATTGTTATCATATGATCCTACGTATATTGTGCCATCAGCACCAATTGCTGGTGAGGAGTAGACATTACCTACAGTTAGATAACTCCATTTTAGTGTGCCATCATCGTTTATAGCATAGAGCTTATCATCATTAGATCCAATGTATATTGTGCCATCAGCACCAATTGCTGGTGAGGAGCGGGTATTATCTCCAACTAGATAACTCCATTTGAGTGTGCCATCAACGTTTATAGCATAGAGCTTGTAATCATATGATCCCACGTATATTGTGCTGTCAGCACCTATTGCTGGAGAGGAGTAGACTTTTTCTCCAGTTGGATAACTCCATTTGAGTGTGCCATCATCGTTTATAGCATAGAGCTTGTAATCCGCTGATCCTATGTATATCGTGCTATCAGCACCTATCGCTGGAGAGGATAGGATCCAATCTCCAGTTAGATAACTCCATTTGAGTGTGCCATCATCATTAATGGCATAAAGCTTGTAATCTCTTGATCCCACGTATATTGTGCTATCAGCACCTATTGTTGGAGAGGAGTAGACATTATCTCCAGTTAGATAACTCCATTTGAGTGTGCCATCATCGTTTATAGCATAGAGCTTGTCATCATATGATCCCACGTATATTGTGCCGTCAGCACCAATTGCTGGTGCGGAGTAGATTATATCTCCCGTTTCATAACTCCATTTGAGTGTGCCATCATCGTTTATAGCATGGAGCTTGTAATCTCTTGATCCCACGTATATTGTGCTGTCAGCACCAATTGCTGGTGAGGAGTAGACTTCACCTCCAGTTATATAACTCCATTTGAGTGTGCCGTCATCGTTTATAGCATAAAGCTTATAATCCGCTGATCCCACGTATATTGTGCCATCAGCACCTATCGCTGGTGAGGATTTGATTGTACCTCCAGTTTCATAGTTCCATTTGAGTGTTGCCGTATCTGGACCTGTATATGGGCTTAGTCCCGTGTGGTTCAAGTCATGATGAAACATTGGCCATGGAGTGTCTGCTAATTGTGCAACTGCTGGTCTTGGAAAGTAGGCAATAAGAGCCATTACTATTATGAGCATGTAAATTCCTAAACTTTTGTTTTTGTTTTTCATTTTGTTCTCCTTTTTTCCCGATATTTTCGGGAGATTAAATATAGTTTTAAACATATTGTTCTCCTTTTCCCCGTGAAATTCCTTTTTTATTTCACTGGGGTTTTTCCCGACCCGCCTGCCATAGCTGTACGGCGGGCAGGTAGATCGGGATTTGTTTTTTTTAGTTTTTTTCTTAATCAATTCTTAACTCAACTCTTCCGTTAAAACGGGATTGTTAAGTCAAGTCTTGATTCTTGTCAAAAACTTGACACGAATCTAAATGATTTGAAAATAGATATGCTTTAAATAACCATTAGATGTTAAAGCATGTTCCACCCCGTTTTGGAATCAGTAAGGTGCTGGACTAACGGGGTGGATACTTATGGGCATTTTAATATTTTATACATATTGATCTCCTTTTTTTAGCCACTAAGAACACGAAGTAACGCTAAAAATATTTTATTGTCTAATCAACCTCATCCCAGCCTTCTCCTATCTAGGAGAAGGAGTACTGTCCAGTTGGAATAGTAAGCAAGATGAATATGGATTCCAGATTCCCAATCGAGTTGGGAATGACAACTGTGGGGGTTTGGGAACGAGAAGGATATGCTCTCCGCGTTGAACCTATTTTAAAATAACACATTTCTTTACCTCACCCCAGCCCTCTCCTGAGAGGAGAGGGAGTAAAAAGGACTTACTCATTTCAAGATAATACATTTTTTTGTATCCGTAAAATTACCGGTGGTTATACGATAGAAATAAATTCCGCTGGAAACAGGCTTATTAGAATTGTCCCTGCTTTTCCAGGTTACAGAATATCGTCCAGCATCCTGTTTTTCCGATACTAGAGTTTTTACAAGTTGACCTTTGATGTTATAAATTTTGAGCGAGACCTTGCAGAGTTTAGGAAGAGCATATAAAATTGTAGTTTCCGGATTAAAAGGATTGGGATAGTTCTGATAAAGGTCAACTTTTGTAACTGGTGGTAGTGTTGGTTCATCAATATCAGCTCCGATATGGTTACAGGTGAATGTAACTTCTCTGGTCTCACCTTCTGCTAATGAGGGTTGACCCTGGTACCAGATATACATAAGAGCAAAATTATCTTCTACTACAACAGCCATTGCATCTGTGTAGATAATTTCAATATCTTCTGCCCGGAAAGGTAAAATCATGGCAGGATGACGATTACCCCATTTGCCATCATAACCGGGATTGCCTTGTATATTCATTGTAATCTTGAAGGTAACCGTATCCTTTTCAGTTCCTTCATTGATAAAAAGCTCACTTGTGAAAAGCGGCTGTTGAAATACACCTTCATTAGACATTTTTACCTGCATACCAGGGTCTCCATAAAGAGCAGAGCCATTCAAATCCGGAGGATTCGCTCCGGGTGTTCCATTTATCATATCAAATTTGAGTGCAATATTTGCCAGAAAGAAGGACTCTGCCCAGGTGTAATTCCTTGCCACTCTGTAAAAATATGCTTTGGTTCCACCATGCTGATGAGAAGTCGGACCCTCAGGTGTTATATAGCCGGTATATTGATATGCTCCACCGGTATGAATCCACGATGGTGCCATACAACTACCATTAAATATCTGACCTATATAACAGTTACCAAGTCCAAAATATATCTTCGGATTATCAGAATTTATATTAATATTAGACCCGGAATACGGATCGCCATATACTTGACCATTTATGGAACGGAAAAATCCTTCTGAACCTGATGACGGGTAATGCAATTGCCATTCATTATAATTAGCATGCCCGCTGGTATAGAAAATATCTACCGGGTCATAATTGAAAATATCAATACCTTCATTTATCATTGTAACAAGCCATTCTGTTCTGTCGGTAGGACCGTCAGTATAAGTAGTTGTTTCAAGAGAATATGGATTTTTTACATAATATTCTCCATAAGTGCTTTCGTTTGTTCCAATACCCTGGGTATAATAATTCAAATCGCAACTACCGGTTCCGCCAAGCACAGTTTTAACCTCAAACCCGGTAGGACCTGTGACAAGATTAAGCGCATCCTCTGCATTATAGCCAGTTATAATTCCCCAGACAGCATCACAATAGTAATCATTATCTAATGCTCGTGTGAAGGGCCAGACACTATTCTGTATAAAAACCGGTGATAAATTTGAAAGTCCACAAACAAAACCGATATGGGTTGGTTGAAAAGCAGCAACATTGGCTTGAACCTCATTGAGAGAATTACTCCAGATGAAAAGTTGACCCTGATATCGTGCTATAAGTGTATCTGCTACTGCCTGCCAATCCGGATTATTATAGGTTGATAGCTTGATTACAACTGCATAAGTAAGTGGAGGCGGTTCTTGATAAAAGATGGTGAAATTGCCATCTGAAATATCCTCAGCACAATTACCACCAAGATCAAATACTTTTACTTTTACAAGGCACTGGTCTGATGGAGTATCAGGTATAGTCCAAGTACAGGTTTGGGGATTTCCTATATGAGCTTCAATAAATATCCAGTTTATTCCATTATCAATAGAATAGAATACACTATCGGAATAAATTGCTATATCATCATCTGCAGTCCATTGGATTTGATGGCTATGTCCAACAGTCCAAACTTCTCCACCATTTGGGATATCCACTGTTACATAAGGCGGAATAGTATCCTGGATTGCAGATCTATAGACTTCAATGACACGAGCAGGATCCACTTCAGTAATCAATATATTGTTGTTAGCTAGCCACTCAACATCTTGTGTAACACTACCTCCACCGCTGTATTCCCAAACTATTGTGCCATCCGGAGTCACCTCAATTGTACAGTTACTATAATAATAAGCAATCAATGTATTACCATTTGGGAGGCGCTTTGCATCAGTTGGCCAACTAAGATTGCCAGTATATTCCCATACTATAGTGCCATCCGGGTTTACCTCAATTACAAGATTGTTATAACCGTAAGTAATCAATGTATTGCCATTAGGAAGGCGTTCTACATCCTCTAGAAAACTAGATGCAGTGATGTATTCCCATACTATGGTTCCATCTGTGGTTACCTCAATTACACTATCCTCGAATAAAGCAATCAATGTATTGCCATTTGGCAGCCGTTCTGCATCAAATGGACGAAGCCCGATACCGTATTCCCAGACTATCGTGCCATTCGGGGTCACTTCAATTACACTATTAGTAGAAGGTATATCAGGTCTTCCAAACTTATTAATCAATGTATTGCCATTTGAGAGACGTTCGGCATCAGTTGGGTAACCAAATTCACCTACATCGTATATCCATCCTATTGAACCATCCGGGGTCACCTCGATGACATAATGAGCGATGAATTCAGTAATCAATGTATTGCCGTTTAGAAGGCGTTCAGCATCAGTTGGCCAAAAAAGATTACCGCTGTATTCCCAGACAATAGGCGGTGCTAAAACAAAATCAACAGTAGTGGTATTGCCAGCAACGATTTCCACATCAGTTTCTTCTACCAAGGGATAGGGGTCTCCTACATCACAGGTAACTGTGTAATTACCTACTATTTCACTTACCAGCAGACTATCAATGATATAATATCCATCAGCATTGGTATAACCTGTATATTCAACTCTTCCCTGACTCGTAGCAGTTATTAGAGCATCCTCAAAAGGTTCACCTGTAGTAGATGATGTTACAGTTCCATCAAGATTCCCATACATTGGTTCCAAAACGAAATTAACTGTC
>JAGLWO010000193.1 GCA_023133395.1 Candidatus Cloacimonadota bacterium
CTTCTTTGGTGATAATATTTATAATACCGGACTGAGCATTTCCGTATTCAGCAGGGAAGCCGCCGGTCATTACTTTCATTTCCTTGATGGCATCAGTATCTATTGTCAATGCTGCTTCTCCATCCACGATATCATTTATCGAGATACCATCGACCAGGAACACAACCTCATTTACCTTACCACCACGAATATGCAGTTGACCATCCGCAATAATAGCTCCTGCCTGAATGGCTATCAGGTCTTCGATATCCTGAACTGCCACATCTTCGATAGTTGCTTCTGATATTATATTACCGGAGTAAGTTTTCAGCCTGTCCACCATCTTTATCTTTGCTTCGGTGACTTGTAATCCTTCTATTTCGGTAGCAGATTTTGAAAGAATAATATTCAGAGTTGTGGTTTCATCAGATACGATCTTTACTTTTTTCACTTTAAGTTTGGAATAAGATATCTGTGAGCAATAAACTTCATACATCCCGGGAGCTATATTTCGAAGCATGTATCTTCCATTTTCATCTGCTTGAACACCATGCTGAAGTTCTTCTATAAAGATATTTGCGTAAGCAACCGGCTTCCCGTCTTCATCGGTTATCTTTCCAGTTAGTTTTCCTGTAGTCCCGGCAAAAAGCTGAGTGACAAGCAATACAAAAATGACAACAAAGTATTTCTTCATACGCTACAATCCTTTATTCATAAATTACATAACTTCAGCTTATTTTGACAGAGTGAATATCTTATATTCAGTAGCAGGAGCTACACAACTTGCGTTCCACAGCATGAGATTTCCCGACTTTGATGGGCTATGGAACGAGAAGAAGTTTCATTATTTTCTTATCTGCAACTGTGCTGTTAATACTGCTTGAATCCTATCGGACGTTTCTTCCAGATGTGCTTTTGTAATTACATCCAGATCTGCTTTATCCATTTCTTTTATCTGATTGAGAACGTCCTTCAGGTTTGCTCTTGCGAGTGAAACAGCATCATTGGGGATTTTGCTGTCTTTTTCTAAAACTATTTCAGAAAGACGATGTAGGTATATTCTCTGTAGTTCTCTACGGAAAC
>JAGLWO010000194.1 GCA_023133395.1 Candidatus Cloacimonadota bacterium
CGATGATGAAATATGCTGCAATGAGTGCGGCATCAGCAGTTGGTTTGAGCAATGAAGTTCTCCTTGAACAGCTTGGGATCATCTTTCCCACATCCAAAGAAATGCTGGAAATAGAATATAATTACAACGATCTAATGAAGAAAACCGCAGAAGTTGCAAAGCAGATTAGCTTCAAGATAGATATTAAAAATGATACGGAAAATAAAATAAGTATTCTTGTGGAAGAACTTCTTACTGACCTGGGTTTTGTACTGTCAGATGAAAACCTGTTAAATGTAGAGGGAGAGGTTTCTTTTGAAGAGACTGAACTTCAACGAGAAGGTGAGTTTGTTCGTTATGAATTGAAACTGAAGATCATCGATTCGGATAACATTACAATAGTTACTCTATCTGAAAAAGGTAGAGAAGGTCATGTTTCAAAAACTGAAGCGCAAGCTCGGGCTGTACGAACTATTGAAAAGAAGATCAAAAACACCTTTAAAAAGAAATTGATAGCCTACTTTGACGGGATGGTTACAAAGAAATAGCCCTCACCTAACCTCTCCCAGAGGGAGAGGAATAAGAGAGGTGAAAGAATAATATAATATGCTCCCTTCTCCTATTGGGAGAAGGGTGTAGGGATGAGGGTAAATGTCAAACATAACGCAAGTAGTCCGTGAACTCAGAAAAGAAGAAACACTTTCGGAAAAGAAATTTTGGACTATAGTTCGTAATCGTCAAATTAATGGAATGAAATTTCGAAGACAGTATCCAATTAGTTTTGAGTGGGATGATCAAATAAAGCATTTTATAGCTGATTTTTATTGCCATGAATGTAAACTTGTATTTGAAATTGACGGTGGAATACATGAACTACAGAAAAATTATGATATTCTCAGAACATACATTATTAACCAGTTGGGAATTAAGGTTATAAGATTTACTAATAAAGAAGTATTAAATAATATGGAGAATGTTTTAGTTAAGTTGAAAAGATTTGTTGTGCCCTCACCTGATCTCTCCCAGAGGGAGAGGAATAAGAATGAAAAAAGATTTTAAGCAGGATAAAAATTTAATTCCCTTCTCCTATTGGGAGAAGGGTTAGGGATGAGGGCTATATGATCTCCTATCGTAAAGAACTCTGGTTCAATACACCGACTCGAAGGCAGCTAATAAACATCACTCCCCAGGTAGAGGAGTGCCTTGCAGAAAGTGGGGTAAAGGAAGGACTTTGTCTTGTTAATGCTATGCACATCACAGCAAGTGTTTTCATTAATGACGATGAAAGTGGATTACACAATGATTTTGAGAAATGGCTGGAGAAATTAGCACCTGAAAAACCTTATTCTCAATACCGACACAACACTTTTGAAAACAATGCTGATGCTCATCTCAAAAGAACAATTATGGGCAGGGAAGTGGTTGTGGCTATCACGAATGGAAGATTGGACTTTGGACCCTGGGAACAGATTTTCTATGGTGAATTTGATGGAAAACGTAAAAAACGAGTTCTAATAAAGATTATTGGTGAATAAAAAGGATAATCTGCCTTCTCTGAACCACTCGTTAGTGGTCAGATACGGCGCGATAAAGGAGAAAAGTATGAAAAAGATTTTAGTATGTTTTTTGTTTGTGTTTTCAGTTTCATTAATATTTGCAAGTGTTGATATACTTAAAGACCCTTCAGTAACTTCAGAATTGTACAAACCTATTGATGTAATGACAGTTGAAAGACCACAGATAAATCCTGAATTTGAAATGAGTAATGGTGTTCAATCAGTCAAAATCCCATTTGCTTATCCCTACCAGGATTTTGTATTTGGTTTAAATCTTCCACTTCTCAGGAAAACAATAGTGTCATTTGATGGTGAAAAATCCAAAAGCCCGATAGGTATCGGTGATATGTCTTTATCTGCTGCATATACCTCTTATTTAGCAGAAGGTTTTAAAGGCTGGGATTTCGACTATGCAGGAAATTTAACTATAAAACTCCCAACCGGTAATAAAGATAGAACAGTAAAAATGTCCGGGATTGAATATGCGGTTCCTATGGGCTCAGGTTCCTGGGATTTTATTATTACAGGAAATGCTTTATTACGCAGAAATAATCGAGAAATTTTCTCAGATCTAAAATTCAGGTTAAATGGTGAAAATGATGATGATATGAAGTTAGGTAATATGTTATCTCTCAAAGGCAGATATGGATTTTTGCAGTTTGAACCTAAATTTGACGGTTATATTTCTCTGCTTATGATCATTGGTAGTGACGGAAAGTTAGGTTCAGCAGATATAGAAATGAGTATGTTCGTTATCGATATTACTCCTGAATTACATTATCTCACTCCTTTTGGATGTGTAAGTGTTGGAATATCACTGCCATTTATTACCAGTACAAAGACTAAAACTACTCGTGATGTGATTGTCAGATTTGGTATAAGCAAGGAATATTAATTAATAAAAAACTTCGGAAGTTTATGTTACGGATCACAATTTCTGAAACTTCCGAAGTTTGAGTTATAGTTTCTTAAACTTCCGGAATAAACCGGGAAAAGATCAGACTATCTGGGGTGATTGGTTGAGAGGAAAGAAGAAGGAGTAATATAAATAATTATTACTATTTATTAAGTCCTTTTAATACGAGTTCCATAGACAAAGATTCCTGCTAAAGTAATCAAAGATCCTCCACCCAATATTAAACCAGATGTTGTTTTATTATTATATAGAAGAAATCCTGCTATGAATAAACTTATAACTACTATAGAAAACCCTAACCACAAACCAATTCTAGCATCTGTTAATGAACTATTAACATGTTTTTTTTCTAAAGATTGCCTATGATCAGATTGTTTTTCAGCCATTGTTAAAATACGATCTGCTGCACCCGGTAAAATACTATCATATTGTTGTAATATTTTGGGAGGTGGAATAGGTCCTTTAAATTGTTGTAGCGCTGTTATAGATCTAGTTTGTTTTTTGTTCTTTGTCATTTTCTGCACTATATTTGTTTACTGCAAACCATAAATCCTGACCTATTTTTTCCCAATCGTTTTTTATAGCTTCTCCATCAACTTGTTTAGGTTTCTTTGGTCCTATCTGATTTAATGACTGAGTAAAATCAAATAATCGTGCTAACCCTAATAGGAATGGGTTAATTTTCATTTTTGTATTCACTGGTTGGTAATCACAATAACTGTAATCACTCATAATTTTTCTCCCTTTTAGGATAAAATTTTTATTATTCAGTTAAAGTCAATTTTTTTTTGTTTCGCTTTTAAAATCAATCGGTAAAGAACAACTTGATATCGATATCCAGGAGAACTTTCAGAATAATCCGGGAAAAGATAAGACCATCTGGGGTGAGTGGTTGAGAGAAAAAAAGAAGGAGCTTATTAAATAACTACAATATAGAATGTTTTCTTCGTTTTAAATCGATTATCTTGTTTTTTTCTCCAAAAATTTTTCTTTTATATTTCATTGCTTCTATAAGATATTTTGTTTTGATTTTGGTCATTA
The DNA here is from genome assembly GCA_023133395.1 of Candidatus Cloacimonadota bacterium. Classification (GTDB taxonomy): domain Bacteria; phylum Cloacimonadota; class Cloacimonadia; order Cloacimonadales; family TCS61; genus JACNIV01. The sequence goes on from JAGLWO010000194.1 coordinate 3,493, forward strand.
AAAATTTAAAATCTAAATAACTTTTATCATTAAATATATTCATTTTTTTGTTTCCTTTACTTGGAATAAATTATCAAACTTATTGATCCAACTTTCTTCTTTCCGTACCCACATTTCATAAATCTCATGCAATTCTGTAATTTTATCTCGGGGAAATTCAAAAGGTTCTTTATAATTCTTGGGACTAATAATACATATGTCTGTAAAATCTCTCCCCACTCCTGGAGCTTTCTCTGCCATTTTTTTTGCTTCATAAACAATTAATAATCCTTCTTTCCAATTAGTTCCACTATAAAAACCTCGAGCTATTAAACAATTCATAGCATGAGGTGATCCTGAACCAATAGCAAAAAAACCAATAGAATCAAAACACTGCGACGTCCCTGGATCAGAAATTCCATATATATGAGCCATCTTACTGCTTTCTCCTGCAACTATTATCTCTAATCCATATCTATATTCATCTATTTCATGATTTATCATCATCATATTCTCTTGACTCATCATTCTTTGAGTTTGATAGAAATCATGAAAGTCACGAAAACCCTTTGGATTTAAAATTATTTCATTAATCTTATCTTTCCTTATTAATTGGTAACATTTTTTAACTTTTTCAACTACTTCTGGAACTGATGGTGATTTCAATTTAGCAATTTCGTCTTTTACTTTGTTAAAAAGTTCCGTATGGGCTAAAGCATCACCAGCGGTAAGTGCAAAACATTTTTCTGATAAAGATTGCATCTTTCTTATTGGTTGTTCAAATTGAATTGATAGACCCGGGTTTGTTATCATACTGTCGGTCGAAAGAATTAGATTTGAACCATTATCACAAATCGCAGCAATACATATAGTCATTATAATTCTCTCTACTTAACCTATAATAAGTAGAATGAAATTGTTTAAAAAATAGAAAAAAATCTTTTTCTTTTCATCTAATAGATGATAATATTCGCTGAGGTAAACATTACAATGGACAAAGAAATTAAAATAAACAATAATTTTTTCATAAATTTCTCCTTAATTTTTTCATGTTAATATTTCAAATAAACTAAATTAACGATATTAATGGATTTTCGTAATCAAATTAAATTTCGATATAATAAATCATTTTTTAAAAAAAACAGCTTTTACTTTTATAAAAATCTCAATTTACATCTCACAATATATAATTTTAATTTTATAATTTTTCTGTCAAATTTTTTTTTGTTTATTTTGTTTTTTTTTATCTTTACTTATTTCAAATACTTACAATCCTTTTTTTTATGTTTAGATTACTTTTTTTCATAAATGCAACCTAACTATTCATAACTATTTATAATATAATACGATAAAAGAGAATATCATAGAATTAATTTTAAATCACAATAAAAAACGAGGTCGCAAATTGCGACCTCATGTTTTATGACAAACTTATGCAACTAAAATTATTTTATAATTATTTCCTTTTAATTACAAAGCCTGTTACATTAATTTTGGGAATATATACAGAAGGATAACCATCTGCATTTCTATAGTGATTTACATCATAATTAATCTCAAAATTGATAATTGCATCACCACCCATCGATATAGATGTATCATAAGCAAGATCTAAAACTTCTTTATAATTAATTTCTTCTATGTTCCATTTATAACGATAAACATCACTCAATCCTGCTTTTCTTGCCATCTCATTAACCTCGGATACAAGTATCTTTTCTAATACAGCTTCTGAACTTATAGAGAAATTTAATAAACCAATCGATTCATAATCTCCCTGGTATTTTTCTGGTGTAAACAAAAACCCTTTTTCTGTATATTCACGAAAATCAATACCTTTTACAGACTTTGTTTTAGATATAAAAGTTAATGGTGTTTGGGGTGGTATAGCAGCACATCCAAATATCAAAATAATTAATAATAACATCAATAACTTTCTCATTTTTTCTTATTCTCCTTTTTTCTTTTTATAATTGAATCAAAAATACTGGTCACTGCATCACCATAAAGCCATATAGTGAAACTAACAATTATGCTTAAAAGTTAAGAACTTAGCTTGTACTGAACCTTTTTTCATATCATTATTTTCAGGTCGATCAAGACCATGGTTTCATTTTTTATTGGCACTCTGAAAAGGTAATTATAATCGTTGTAAGAACCACCAAAGGCTAAGCTGAACGTTCTAAAAATGTTTTCAAAAGATAACTTCCAGGAATACCCGAGTAATGCTTCATCAAAAATACACTTTGAATATGATGAACCCCAATTTAAAGAAATATAAAAGTCTTTTTTATCGTAAACTGGTTCTCCAGTGTATTTATTCTTGAAGACAAACAATGTCATATCCATTTGAGCATAACTCAGTTCGTTCCATTTGTCTTTCTTGTAAATATCCCAGAACAGATCGAACTTGAATGGTAGAAAGCTTATTAACTTATCATTTTTATATTGGAATCCGGTCTGAACGGTTTTTGAATGTTTATAATAATTCAGTCCGAGTTCGAATTCTCCGTATCGCTTATTTTTAAGTTCTTTATCTATCTCAAACAGGTTTATTGAACTTTCTTTAAATTCATATAGTGTTCTTACTTCATATCCATAGGCAGTTCCATTCAAGAAAAGTTCTGCCTGTTCATCGTATGTTCTCCATTCCTTTATAGATGGTTCATCAAAGTAATGAATGCCGAAAACTTGGTTACCCAGATTATCTTTGATAACAAAAGGTGTTTGCTGGATCAAAGCACCGATAGTAACATCGATATCTTTATTAAATTCCGGATGCACAGCAATAATATATTTTCTGCTTTTCCAAGCATATAAATCACCATATTCACCACTTGAAGAGCAGAGTTCAGGATGAATATTTTCATCGATCTGAAGGTCAATACCGTTTATAAATGCTAAGAAGCCAAACGATAAAGAATCTCTGGGCTGCCATTTCCAGTATAATGCCATATCCATTTGTATGGGACCAACTGTAATATCACCCAGGGTGGTGGGAATACTATAATCCATCTCGAATGTTTGTACAGATCTGGCATCGAACAGGAACTTCGGTTCGTAATTATCTATTAAAGTATCATAATACCTGTATGTATCCATGATATTTATAGAAGTTTTTGCCATCCATTCAAAACTGGAGGGGGTGATCTGGTTATTTTGTGCGAAAGATGAAAAAATAAAAAATGAAATTATGATAAGTGTAAAAATGAATTTCATATAATCCTCCCATGAAGGCAATTTCCTTCTTTTCCTTTGTTGTTCTCAACTCGATTGGGAATCTATTCTTTTTATATTTAATGGATTTCCACTTTTCATCCTTCTCCCCGAATACTTTCGGGACTATGGAAAATGGATTGTAGGAATGATAAGAAAAAAACCCCCTTTAAATCCCCCTTACAAAGAGAGATCGATTCGTTGCTTCATCCGGTTGCCAAAAACTGAACTCAATGATAACCTAGTTTACAAGTTTAAGTTCCCTCTCCCGTTTGTGGGAGAGGGTCAGGGTGAGGGTTATTTAATCAGCAACATCTTCCTTATTTTATGATATTTCTCTGTTCTCATGTTATAGAAATACATTCCGCTGGCTACTGTTTTACCACTGTTATCCTTACCATTCCAGATAGTGAAATGAAAGCCAACGTTTTTATATTCATTCACCAGAGTGCGTATCTTCTCACCCTTAATGTTGAATATCTCAATTTTAACTCTACCTGCATCTTTCAGGGAGAAGTGTATTGTAGTTTCCGGGTTGAATGGATTGGGAATATTCTGGTTGAGCTTAGTAACTGCAGGGATTTGTATTTGTCCTGCTCCCACACCCTCCTCGACATGAACCAGCCAGATTCTATCCACTGTGTACTCACCATCGGAAGCCACTACAAGCAGAGCGAAATCTCCCGGTTCGGTGAATTCATAAACTAAAGTATTTGTGATTTCAGTTTGAGGTTCACCATTTACCTGCCAACTGTATGTAAGTTCGCTGTCTATATCTTCTACTTCGATCGAGAATGCGATTGTAGTATCTTCAACTACTGTAAATACAAGCGCAACGGGGAACCAGCTTATAAGAACCGGTGGATCATTCACAGGAGTAACTACAACATCCACACTATCTTCTGCAGTTGCCCTGGTAACATTATCATCTACTATAAAGGTTATAGTTTCAGTCCCGTTCCAGTCTGGTTCTGCAGTGAAAATAACTATAAAATTCGTGATGTCTATTTCAATGCTGTCGTTTCCTGTAACTGTCAATGTGAGATCATCCAGGTCCACGTCATAGATATATTGTTCGAAATCCTCGATAAGGTATATATCTTCTTCAAAAGTAAATTCATCGGGAAGTACTATCGTGGGTGGATCATTAACTGAAATGCAGTAAACTGTGATTATTTCCGAAACCTGATCCCTGGTTCTGGATGAATTTATTCGATCTCTTTGAATGTAGGAATCACTTTCCGAAAGTTTCGTTGCAGAAGATAATCCCGGGTTTACGGAAAACGATATCCTATCAGAATTATCATCAACCGTAAAGGTGATATCTTCCGAACCGTGCCAATTAGGAACGTTGGAAGAAAACGTAACATCCCAATCAACCAGAGCAACATCGATGTTCACATTCCCAGCCCAGGTAAGGGTTAATTCTGCCATCGTGTTATCAATATCGGAAATATACTGGGTGAAATCATAGGTTTCCGATTCATCTTCCAGGAACGTGAAGTTTGCTGGAAAGTTGATAACAGGCGGGTCATTCACATTATCCACAGTTATTTCTACTTCATCGGAAACAGATTCCAAGCTGTCATCGGTTGCTGTAAAGGTTATCACTTCCATTCCAAACCAGTCGGGAGTAGGGGTTAAAGTTACTGAACCACCCGTAATATCGATACCGATATTTGTATTTCCGCTGTAAGAAAATGTAAGCTCATCTCCATAAACAATATCGACATCATCGAAAACAGTATTGAGATCTATGGAAGTATCAACTGTATCTTCATCAAAATAAAAATCTGCAATAGGACTAACAACAACAGGAGCGTCATTCATATAAAGAACATAAACATTTACATCGACGGAAGCTATTGCTCTATCCATGTTGTCATTTGCTGTGAAGGTGAGAGTTTCCATGCCATTCCAATCTGGCGTGGCACTGAATGTAACCATAAAATCCTGGATATCTACCAGCACATCGGTATTTCCGCTAACGCTCAATGTTACGATATCTCCGTTTATATCATTAATAAACGGTGTAAAATCCACGATCAGATTTTCATCTTCAAGGAAGGTGAAATCATCCGGCAGAATAATGGTGGGTGCATCATTTGTAGGTTGCAGGAAACCGGGATAGTGCAGAAAACCCGTGCTGTTTACAACATCATTGGCAATTCCCAACATTGAATTCTCTTTAAGTTCAAAACCTACTGAACCCGGAGGAGATGCCTGGTTGGGATTCCCAGTGAGGAATCCGCGTTGAACCAGTGTGTAACTGGCACTGGATGGTGGGTCTGCAAAGCTATAAGAAAACAAAAGCAGGCAACTTAATAAGATCAATATTTTAATTTTCATAATTTCTCCTTTCTGACCACTTACGAGTGGTTCAGAGTAGGTGGACTATTTATTTCAATTCCGCAATTTGTTGTTTTAGCTCTTCTATCTGCTGTTGATGTTCTTCGTTTTGCATCTGTAGCTCTTTTATAGCTTCTATCAGCACCGGAATAAGACCGATATAATTTATTCCTTTATATTCGATTTTTTCTACATCCCTTTCTGCTCCTTCGATGCCTTCATTTTTGTCGTAAGCATGAACATTGTCCACCACCAGCTCAGGAATAATTTCTTCCAGTTCCTGGGCTATCAAACCGAATTGTTTCCCTTCAGGTAACACTAACTTATTTTCTTCTGCCATTTGTTTGAAATTAAAGGTATGCACATTCATTAGCTTTATTTTTGAAAGAGCATTTTTAAATGGCTGCACATTTTCTTTGAAGCGCTCATCGGAAGGATTGGTGAATGTTCCAGTAACATGTACATTACCACTGAAATATCCAGCATAGCTAGTAATACCATATTCGGCATAACTATAAATTCCATAATTAGTACCCGAACCACCAGAAACATTACCATATACTCCATAATAGGCGCTACTTCCTTCTGGAATTACCATGCCAAAAACACCACACATACCCCCGATAAAATTACCACCATAAGCCATACCTGTACTAACCCCACAAACACCAGAATTGGATGAACCTAAGTAACCCCAATTACCGCTACTGTTATGTATACCATAAACACCATAATAAGATGAACCTAAATAGCCATAATTACTGTTGCTGTTTTGTTTACCATAAACACCATAACCCGTACCTGTATTTTCACCCTTGATAACGCTATTTGGCGAAGCAACATTTCCACTGAGATTGAGAGGAACTTCTACCGTATATGATGTTTCGGCTTTAATGGAGTAAGGAACACTGGCTATAATTGTTCGAGGTGAAAGTGTTTCTCCACCCACAATTATTTCCAGCCAGCGGTCTGCGCCATCGAAAAGGGTTTCGGGGAATACAGTCACCGAACCGAGCAGTACATGGAAAATCCCATTTGAAATGGAAACATCCTGCGTTTCATTCCAAAGATAAGTTCCACCTGTTTCTACATCATAGATCAAAAAATTCACTGTGACCACTCCGTTCAGGTAATTGCCGTCACTATCAGCAAGCCTGCCCTGGTAGTCGATGGTTTGCGGTACATTCTGTGCCCAAAGGCACAATGAGATGAAAAGTAAAATGATGATAAATAAGTTTTTCATATTAGTCTCCTTTTATAATTTATTCGGACAGCTCCAGCCTTCGTACAACTTCGGCTTGGCAGGCAGGAGCTATCCCTACATTATTTTATTTTAATAATATTTATCCTTCATAGTTTCAACGAAGAAGGATCATTTTCTTTACTTTTTCGTAATGACCTGCATTTAGTTTATAAAAGTAGATACCAGTGGCAACTGGCTTATTCGCATTATCTCTGCTGTTCCAGGTAACAGAGTAATGTCCTGCATTCTGTTTTTCTGTTACAAGTGTTTTTACCAACTGTCCCTTAATATTGTAAATTTTAAGCTCTACATCACTGCTTTCTGGTATATGATAACTAATCATTGTTTCAGGATTGAATGGGTTGGGATAGTTCTGGAAGAGTCTTGCTCTGGCAATTTCTGCTGATGGGAGTAATGGTTCTTCAGCATTGGTTACTGTATGGCAACATGTGAAGATAACTTCCCTGGTTTCACCTATCACAAGATCAGGGTCTCCATCATTCCAGATATTAAGTAGAACGAAGTTATCTGTAACCACTGCATTATGAGCATTTGTGGAGATGATTTCAGGGTCAATAATATCAAATGCTGGTAATCCGAAAGCCGGGTTTCCTCCATAATTCCAGGGATGACCATCTTCCAGAATTGTTATTTTGAATAATACAGTATCGCGATCTGCAGGACCGGGAGTTACTATAAATTCTTCGCTGTAAAATGGATCCCTCACAGGGAGCAATCTTGCTTCACCAGCCGGGTCACCATAGAATGCAAACTCGTCTCGTTCATAGGAAATATTTCCCTGGTCAACACCAGGTGTATTATTGATCTGGTCAAAGAGTAATGATTGATTACTCAGAAATGAAGCTTCCGCATAAGTAAATTTATCCTGCTCGTGCCACAGGTATTCATGAACTCCCTTTCCATTATAACAATACCCGATAGTTACCAGATAGCCTGCATATTGATAAGCTCCGGCTGTATGAAACCAGGCTGGAACCATTGAATCCATATTCTGTATTTTTCCTATGAGACAGGTATAGGGGTTAAATACGATCTTGGGATTAATGGAATTCACGTCTACATTTGGTCCGGAGTAAGGGTCACCATATAATTGACCAGCAGATGATCTGAAGAATCCTTCCTGTCCAGAAGATGGATAATGACGCTGCCACTCATTATGGTTTCCATGTCCGGCAGTCATGAATAGATCGATTTCATTAGTATTAAGAAGGGCAACGAGTGTGTCTACACAGTCAGTGGGTCCAAAAAGTGTATCAATTTGCCCACTTTCGTACTTTACAACCATGTGATTGTATAAATGACAGGCAAAGTAATAACCTTGTTGTGCATAGTTCAAAAGACTCCCGCAATCATTGAGTATTACGCTGGAAAT
>JAGLWO010000195.1 GCA_023133395.1 Candidatus Cloacimonadota bacterium
AATTTGTGGTATCATCATTCCCACTACATTAAATCCAATATGAACCCCGATAGCAGGAATCAAGCTTCCGCTCTTTTCGCGGAAATAGCCAGCAATTGTTCCAAGTATAAATGCATTAACAACAATGAAATAAACAATCCTGTCCGGCACGATTCCAATCAAGCAAAAATGCATGAGCCCAAACATTATTGCTGCTGCAAGAACAGGTAAGCTCAAATAGATTTTCTTTAATTTAATCCCATAATCTTTCAAAGGATTCATAAAGGTTTGCAGGAAACCCCGATAGAAGATTTCTTCTATAATGCTGGCAAGCAGCCAGATAGAAATTATGTTCTTCAACAAATTCCCTGATCCCGAACCTTCTCCAGCACCTTCGGGCATTCCGGTAATCATTATAGAAATTGCGTTCAGAATGAATAAAACAAATGATATTACAACTGCTATGAAAAAAGCTTTCAGGATTATTTTAATTTTTGCAGGTTGGAATCCGAAATCAGCGAATTTCCCTTTTCCAATGAAATAGATCAAAAGAAGAGCTATAATTAACATAGATATCTGCACAACATCCGAACCGGATATCCAGTCACGGGATTCAGTAAATTTTTTAATAAAACCGATCTTTGGGATCAGTTCCCCTGCGAGCAATAATTTTACTCTCCAGATGACAATAGCTAAAATTAATATTAAAATCTTTTTCATAATTTAACCTCTCTTTTAAATGTAATAATGGAGTTTTGCAAAATAGAGTTTTTTATCATCCTGATCCAGCAGCTGCCGGATTGTTCTTCGGAAGTATCTCATTCTTTAACGAGGAGTAAAGCTACAAGAATTTTCACGAGATTCTTCGTGTGCAAAACTGAAAGATTCCTCAGAAAGACATCCTTTTTTTACTTTGCAGAACTCATAATTTAATAAAGGTTTATGTTACCAGCCACCGGAAGCACCACCACCGCCAAAGCCACCGCCACCACCTGAGAATCCACCGAATCCTCCGCCAAAACCGCTGCTGCGACCTCCACGTCCACCGGAGAGCATACTTCCAAGAAAGAGTGCTGTGAATAAACCACCACGTCCTCTTCTACCAAACGACATCAAGATCATCATAACAATAAATACAATAAAACCGATCGGAAGTTGAGAACTACCCCCTTTTTTCTGCTGCTGCTGATATCTTGCCAGCTGCTCATCTGTAATCTCGAATTCTTTTGTGATCAATCCTGTTATTGCCAAGAGTCCGTTAGCAATTCCCTGTGCATAATCACCTTTTTTAAAATACGGTACGATCAGGTTGCGAATGATAAACCCGCTTTTTGCATCGGTAATTATCGGTTCAATTCCATATCCTACTTCGATGCGTATCTTTTTCTCCTGCATTGCAACCAGAAGCAGAACACCATTATCGAATTCTTTTTGTCCAAGTTTCCATTTATCAGCTACGCGAAGGGAATAATCTTCCAGGTTCTCACCTTGTAGAGATTTTATAGTCAACAAGACAACTTGCGAAGATGTTTTTGTCTGAGCATCTCGTAATAATCTTTCCAACTGCATTTCTTCTTTTGATGAAAGAACATTGCCATAATCGTTTACCATACTTTTCAAACGGGGAACTTCCAATGCAATTAATTGAGATAATATAAAAATGAATGCTGATACAATTATTATAATTCTTTTCATATTATTTCTCCAGAATATCGATTTCATCGGATAGTTCGTTAACATCGTCAGGTTGAATGGGAAAATGTTGAGCCAGAAGGTCACCACAATCATTTATGGACTCGATCAAATGTGCAGTTACATTTTTTTTCTTTATTCCCTTAATGATATTATCAACAATATTCTGCCATTTTCCCTGCGGGATTTTTTCATTTATCCCGCTGTCTGCAAGCAGTTCAACCCGTCTTTCTAAAATGGAAATAAAAATAAGAATTCCAGTTCTTTCTTTCGTATTACACACACCGGATTCCATAAAATGTCTTATTGCACGTTCGTTTACCTTTATCTGCATGATTTTCTTTGCAACAATAAACCGATCTACATTAGAGATGTTTCCAATGAAATATAATATCGTAATGACTATGAAGGTAGAAAACCCGTAGAACATTACAAGGTGATGTATCGAGTAATCCCAGAAAATTCCCTCTAACCATTTCTCGATATTTCCTACGAAGAACATCATAATAATAAAATATATCAAACCGGTGATCACAGCAAAAATCAATTCATAAATCGCATAATTATAACTTTCTTTGATGATAGCGGTTACGATCTCTCCTGAAGTCTTTTTCTCAGCGTTCTTTACTGCTGAACTTATCTTTTTCAGATCGTCTTGTTTTAATTTAAATTTTGGCATTGCTGCTCCTTTTTTTGCCCGTTAAACACGCGAAACATACTAAACTTTTTTCTACTCCCGCTAAACACACGAAACATACTAAATCTTTTTTCTTTGCCCGCTAAACACGTGAAATTTCGTTTTTCCTTCGCTAATTTACCATTTATTTTTTTCGGAGCGAAGCCACATAAACATCTTTTTTCGTGTCTTTCGCGGGTATTTTAGAATTCTACTTTTGGTGCTTCTTCCGCTCCTTCAGCAGATCTAAAATATTGCTTTTCTCTGAAGCCAAACATATTAGCAAGAATCATTTTGGGAAACTGCTTGATGTATGTGTTATAATAACGGGCTGCTTCATTAAACCTTTTTCTTTCCACAGTGATCCTGTTTTCCGTTCCTTCCAGTTGATCCTGCAGTGCCAGGAAATTCTGGTTAGCTTTAAGGTCAGGATATTTTTCCACTACAACCATCAAACGCTGTAATGCACTGGAAAGTCCAGCTTGAGCCTGTTGAAACTTTTGGAACATGGCAGGATCATTCAAAACCTGTTCGGATATATTGAAAGTACCACCTGCTTTTGCGCGTGCTTCGGTCACTGTAATAAATGTTTCCTGCTCGTGTTTTGCATATCCTTTTACAGTTTCCACCAGGTTAGGTATAAGATCATATCTCCGTTGATAGACATTTTCCACCTGACTCCATTTCTCTTTAACGCCTTCATCCAATTTAACCATGTTGTTATAAGAGCCTACAAGGCTCGATATCACAATGATGATAAAAAGAATTACAACAGCTGCTGCAATTAAACATCCTGTTTTTGCCTTTTTGGTCATTATGCCTCCTTAATATAACAAACCTTCATCAAAATTTGGGCCAAGATAATTCAGCCAATCTGCCCAGAAACCCTCAGCATCATCACCATCACTAAAAATAAGTCTGTAATCTCCATGTTGCTGCAAATCAATAAAAATATAAGTTAAATAACTTGTGATTCTATACTTCCAAATTTGGTATTCTTTCTGAGGATATTTTGCACTAAAACCGGTTGTTTCTTTCAGGATTTCGTATGGTTCTCCATGTTTGATATAAATTCTTCCTCTATCTGTTTTCCAGCCAGGTTTAAAGTGTGTGAAACGGTGATTGCAATATGCCGCTCTTGCTTTGATTTCTTCCAGGAATTCATTCTTTTCAGTTACCGGATTGGTATCCTGAGCTTGCCAGAAAGATTCAATATACTTATTTCTTCCTTCTTCATTCAAAGATTTAAAATATCGCTTTTGATTAGAAGTAAGAAAATATCGAACGAGAATATATTCGTCCTCAATATCTGAAAATACTCTTTGGGTAACATTCTTCGTTGGAACATTTTGTTCTTTTAATGATTTGGAACCCTCTGCAAATAGATTCAAACAAAAGCAGATAAATAACAATAAAAATATTTTTTTCATCTCACCTTCTTCCTTTTATAGCTTATTTCTACTACCGCTGTTATCATTATTATAGCACTTATCCACTGAACGATAGAAAGAACATGATGATTTATAAGATAATCAAAAATAATTGCTGATATTGGAAAGAACAATTCACAAATCGTAGAAACCATTACCTTAACTTTATTTAGTCCATAATAGAATAAGAAAATTGCTCCAGAACCTGTTGTCATAGCAATTATCAGGAAAAATAACCAGTTCGTAGAAGTGATGTTTTCAAACTCTCCAAGTTTGCATGTTATAAGCACATAAATGAGCATTAGAATTGTTGTAAAACCAAACCTGAAAAAGTTCGTAGTATAGTAGGGAAATTTCTGTAGAGCTTTTTTACTTATAACAGTTGAGGTACCAAATGAGAATGCTGCAACTAAAGCCCACAAAGCTGCCTGAATCAAATCCGCATCTTTATCGATATGTGGTAAATGAAATCCAAATGTTAAGAAATAACTTGCTATTATTGCCAGAATAGCCCAAAAAACAAAGTTTCTTTTTATTTTTTCCCTAAGGAATATTGCTGCAAGGATTATTGCAAATATCGGTTGCAGCTTTTGTAATAATACTACTATCGATAAATGCTGAAAATTAACTAGGAATAAAGCTTTAACAATTGCTAATGTACCTAAAGCACCACCAAAAAAGGCTATTGCCCCAAGAATGAAGTAATCATGCAGTTTGAATTCTTTTATCCTTTTGTATTCTTTAAAGAGAAAAGTATTCATTAAAACAAATGGTACAAGGTGAAGCATAAAAACCACAAAACCAACGTTGAGATTATAAAGCCTGGGTGTGAGAACAACTCCGTCGAA
>JAGLWO010000196.1 GCA_023133395.1 Candidatus Cloacimonadota bacterium
AAGAGCCTCAGCAGTTTTTTGTTCCTGCTTTGAAACGACATATAGTTTTGAATAGTGCCATTATCCGCGATTCGAACGGACAACCTGCAGGAGTTATTGTTTCCTTTACAAATCTGGAGAAGAAAAAACAGCAGAAAGAAGATGAGTAACAACAAAACTGGATGAGAATAAAATATTCAAAGAAATCCTATCAGAGGATAGATAAATTCCTTATTGAGCAGGATATTGAAGAACTCTATTCAAGGTCGTTCATTGACAGATTAATCTCAGAAGAACAGATAAAAGTCAATAACGAAACTATCAAGAAAAGTCATCTTTTGAAAGAGGGAGATATAATAGATATTTCTATCCCCAGAAAAGAATCATTGGAGATCGAACCTGAAAACATACCTCTCGATTTTATCTGGCAAGACAAGTACATGGCGATTATCAATAAACCTGCAGGTGTGGTTGTCCATCCCGGAGCAGGAAATCCGAAAGGTACGATTGTGAATGCTCTGATGTTCCATTTACAAGGTAAACTCTCAACTGCTCATGATCCGCTTCGCCCGGGGATAGTTCACCGTTTGGATAAAGATACGACAGGTCTTTTAATCGTTGCTAAAGATGATAGGACCCATTCTCTTCTTTCGAGAATGTTCCAGGAAAGAAAAATACAAAAATTCTATAAAGCTATCACAGTTGGAATTCCAAAGGAGTCGGAAGGTACAATTGAAACTTATATAGACCGCAGTAGAAAAGACAGGAAAAAAATGGGGGTTTCTAACTCAGGGAAAAAAGCAGTCACCCATTACAAAATACTTGAATATTATGATTTTTTCTCACTCGTAGAAATTATCCTGGAAACCGGTAGAACTCACCAGATTAGAGTACATTTCTCTAATATTAATTGCCCGATACTGGGGGATAATACATATTCAACATTAAAACGAACACTGAGTATTGTACCTTTTCATTACCAGAAAAAAATTAAGTATCTGCTCGCAAATCATCTCAAACGGCAGGCTCTGCATGCTTATAAATTGGAATTTATTCATCCTGTCACTGGAAAAGATATCAAGGTTGAAGCACCTCTGCTGGAGGATATGAAGTATACACTCGATTGGCTGAAAGAACATTTTTCACCAGAAAGCTGATTGAAGTTGACAGAATTCATTAAAAAAATTCGCTGAACAAAAATTAATTTGGGGTTTGTTATGGATTGTGTAAATAAGGAGAAAAACCTGAATAAATGTAATTGTACATATCCTTGTGATAAGAAGGGAATGTGCTGTGAATGTATCAGTTACCATTATTCACTTGGAGAACTTCCTGCATGTTATTTTCCGAATGATGCGGAAAGAACATATAACAGGTCTATAAAGTATTTCGTGGAGCTTTATCAACAGGGAAGAATTTAAAAATGGTCTATCTCAAGCCTTTTGCTTTTATTTTTTTTAATATGCTTGCAGGTTTCCTGATAGTATTTTCTATCAAAGCATTCCTGTTTTATCCTAAAAGGGAGAAATATTTTTTCAGGAAAAAAATTCCTTTAACACCTGGCTTTGCTTATCGCAAGAAGATATGGCTTATCCGGAAACTTACTAAAATGCTTAATGAATATATCAGAGATTCCAAAGACGAATCGGAATTGTCGAGGGTCACAAAATGGGAACAGGAAGCATTTAAAAAGGCATGGGACAGGTTTGAGTTTATCGATAATATCAAGTTGCTTCCCAGAGTATTAAAGGAAAAAATTCGATATTTTCTCTCTGCGATTGTTTATGAACTCGCAAAGCAGTTCCTCAGAAGTTTTGTGCCATATCTAATGGAAAAGTATAGTGCTGAGAAATACATTCAACTGCTCGAAAGGAAATTAGATATGGGTGTCATCCTTGGATATTTCAACAGGTATGTTTATAAATTCATGTTGATTTTTTCATTGTCCTTTTTCTTTTTGGTTGGACTTGGAAACATGGTAATTTATCTTATTGTAAAATAAGGGAACAATAATGCGAAAGAATGATGTGATTCTAATTCTATCTATTATTATTATAGCTGTGCTGGTTTACACCAGATTTACAGAAAAACCTGGGATTTCACCTTTAATAAATAGATTTGATGAATCTGCTGAACATGAGCTTTCACCAGGGGATGAGGATTACACAAGAATTGAAAAGAGAAGAACTGATACTGATGAAATCTACTTCTCCAGAAAGAATGCAATAACAAATGCTGTGGAGCTTGTTCAACCTGCTGTTGTGAGTGTTAACGTTATTAAAACTAAAATCGTACGTAGAAGAATGGGCTTTTTCTTCGGATTCTATGATGAGATACCGTACAATATCAAAGGAATAGGTTCCGGTGTTATTCTTAACGAGGATGGATATATTCTAACTAATGCTCATGTAGTGGAAGGAGCCACAGAAATCAAGATAATCTTAACAGATAATCGTCAATTTGACGGAAAACTAATGGGCTTAGATAGCGTTCATGATATTGCTATACTAAAAATCAAAGGTAAGAACTTACCCTATGCAAAATTGGGAAATTCTAGTGAACTGATAATAGGTGAATGGGCTATTGCCGTAGGAAATCCTTATGGATTCTTGATAAAAGATAGTAAACCGAGTGTTTCTGTAGGAGTTATTTCCGCAGTGAATCGCGATTTTGCTGAGAATGAGCAGGGTAAAATTTATAGACGTATGATCCAGACTGATGCTGCAATTAACCAGGGAAATAGTGGCGGACCTCTGGTTAATATCTATGGTGAAGTTGTTGGCATAAACACATTCATATTTTCTGAAACCGGTGGCAGCATTGGAATCGGGTTTTCCATTCCTATCAATAGAGTTAAGAAAGTCGCTAATGAGTTGATTAAATACGGTAAGGTCAGGGAAATCTGGTTTGGTTTTAAAGTTCAGGATATTAATCCGCTGCTTGCTTCACATTTTAAACTTGAAAGTTTAGATGGTGTTCTGGTAAATTATGTTCAAAAGAATGCACCTGCATATAAAGCTGGTCTAAAAAAACAGGATGTGATTATTGAAATTAATGGAAATCATATAAGAGATGCCGAAGATGCAGAGCTGGTCGTTTCCGACGTTTCTGTGGGAGATAAGATGAAAATGATTGTAATCAGGAATGGAAAAAAAATATCGCTGGTGATAGATGCAATCGAGTATAAATAATTGGGAGAATAAATGAAAAAGTTTTTAATAATTATTGGAATAATAATTGTGGTGGCTGTAATTATTGGAGTTATAAGTTCAAAGGGTAAAGGTGCAAAATCAAAATCTTCAGAAAAAGTTAAATTCCATGTTGTTGAAAAAGGTACTATAACTGTTAAGTTGGAAGAAACCGGTGAAATCCAACCAATAAAGGAAATTGAGGTAAAATCTAAGATCAGTGGTAAGATAGTGAATTTTTTTGTAGAAGAGGGTGACTTTGTTAATAAAAACGATATAATTGCAGAAATCGAACCTGATTATACTCAGGCAGAGATTATTTCCAGGGTGAAGAGTAATCTTGAACTGGCAGAGATAAGACTTAAAAATGCAGAACGTGACCTTAAAGATAAGACCAGACTTTATCATGAAAATTTTATTTCCGAAAACGAGTTGGATGATTATAAAGACTCATTTAAGGAAGCACAAATAAACTTTAATTCAGCACTTCAGCAATATGAACTAATTAAGGAAATTGAAACAGAAGAGAATGTTTCGAAAATTTTATCAACTGCATCTGGAACAATAATCCAGAAATCGGTGGAAGAAGGAGAAATGGTGGTTTCTAATACCGGTTCATATACAGCTGGAACTGTTATTGTGAAACTTGCGGATCTGGAACGAATGGTCGTGAGATCGAGAATAAACGAAGTTGATATTTCCAAGATTGAGAAAGGAATGCACGTTGATATCCAGGTTGATGCATACCCTTATGAAAAATATAGTGGTAAGATTACAAAGATCGCTGCTATGGCAATTAACTATAACAATGTGAAAGTCTTTCCAGTCGAGATCGAGATTGCAGAAGTTGATGAAAAACTGAAACCCGGTATGACTGCTAATATCACTATTATAGGAGAAGAAAGAGCTGATATTGTAGTTATTCCAATCAGGTGTGTTTTTTCCGATGAAGAAGGTCAGGATATTATATATAAAGTTGCGAACGATACGATAGCTGAAGATATTCAAATCAAAACAGGTATAAACAATTTCCAGGAAGTTGAAATTATAGAGGGTCTTTCTGAAGGAGATAGTATATCATTTTCTGAACCAAAGAAAGATGAAACTAAACTAGAATTAGATTTTGACTAAAAATAAAAAATATTAAAATTGACAGAAATAGGAAATTTTTAGATATATAAAAAAAATATATTTTTTATTCTTACTTAACATAATTTTCTTTAGTAAGAGGATTAAATGACTGGAAGGACCCTTTTTAAAAGCTTTTATATATTCATCATATTTATTATTACCAGCTATTTATACACGCAAAATCTAGTCGATAAAGTAGCTTTAGCCGGAAGAGATAATACGGTAATTGAAATATTCGAGAATTCAGAAACCGGAGAAATATTCAGAGTTTTTTCAAATGATATGGGACCAATGATTATCGAACAGGGAACAGCAGCAGGAACGCTTACAAAAAAATTTCTGGATGGTATAATTTGGGAGAATGGAAAACAACTGACCTTTGCAAAAGGTGAGAGATTTCTGAGTTTTGCAAATGACCATATATTTACAAGCAAAGAAGTATGGAATAATGATACTCGCGAATATTGTAATGAAATAAAAAAATACACTATTCTACAAAGGTCTTTATTGGAATTGGATAAAAAACTAACTGTAAAGAAAAATAACCAGATAAATATTTTGTCGAATGGCAATATTGTAACTACAGATTTTCATGATTTCTATGGAACTGAGATTAGTATTTATACTTCAAATTTTAAATTTTTGGATTCCTATAATCCTTATATGCTTGGATTTAAGAAAATTACATTTGCCGATAATGGGAAAGTGATATTGTTTGTTGTATATCCCACCAGAAGTAATAAAAATATGCTGAAGCTGTTATTTATTAATTTTGAGAATGGAAATTTAATTCGTGAAAAAGAAATATATAACAATTTCACAGCCAGTAGGATTTTCCCTTTTGGAAATTTATTCGTTATTTATGGCGATGGTTGGTTCAATGCAATAAATAATAAAGGTAATATTGTTTGGGATAGAAGGTTTGATAAACCTTTGAGTGTCATTGATAATAAACTCGATAAAAGTATTTGTGTTCTAACATCAGAAAAGATTTTTTCTTTAAAAAAGAAAAACGGTAGTACTAAGTGGTCAAAGGATATTTTTTCTATTTATTCCATTAAAATGGATGAGGAATTAGAAAAAGTAACTGATATTAACATTCAACCTTTAGGAATTTATAATATCTTTGATAATGAATCGGTTGGTTTAATAGTGGGGCAAACCAGGGGCTTTGTGAGTGTAGATAAATTAAAATATAATACAGTATTATATATTATTAATAACAAAGGAAAAACTGAGAAAGTGATTGATTGTTGTAGAAAAACGTATATGACTAAAATTGTGAATCATAATAATTATTTTAAATTAGTCACTGATAATGAAAGTGTAGAATATAAGAAATAGCGAGTTTTTATACTATTTTCTTTAAAGCCCCTGTTTTTATATCAACTAAATTAACGCTTATTTCAGCTTCAGAGAGAATATCATAAGATAATTTATCTGCATATGATTCAGCGATGTAGATTGTTGAAATTTCTGCGTTGATCAGTAATTTCGCACATATAATGCAAGGCTGGTTTGTACAGTATAAAGAACCTCCTCTTATTGAAGAACCATTAATCGCTGCCTGGATAACTGCGTTCTGCTCTGCATGTACTCCCCGGCAAAGTTCGTGTCTCTCTCCAGATGGAACCTTCATTTGTTCTCTAAGGCAACCTGTATCATAACAATGCCTTACGTGTTTGGGAGCACCATTATAACCAGTTGATATTATCTGGTTATCAAAAACAATAATAGCCCCAACCTTTCTTCTTAAACAGGTGGAACGCTTGGAAATAAGGAAAGCCATTTCCATAAAATACTGATGCCAGCTTGGTCTTTCGTTCATTTAAACTCCTATTTACTTTCTTTCAATATTTCAGCTTGGGATTTTCTTAAATAATATGGTTCAAGATTGGCAATAAAATTAAAATCGTATTTTGGGATATCTTTTTTTAATGCTATGCTTATAAGTGTGGAAGCCATCGGTATATTCTGGTGAGGTAGAGCAAGTTTGTATTCAATTCTACTTTCTTTGATAATGTTTTCATATTTTTCTACACCATCACCAATAATTATCACCGGTTCTTTTATTTTTTTAAGGAATTCCGCAGGTTTTGCATTTTGTGGAGGAATTATTTCTTTCAACTCCTGTGAATATAAAGCTGCATAAACTTCGTCCATTTTTGCATCGATGAAGGAAAGGATTGGCAATTTATTTCCAAAGAGATTATAAGCAAGAAGCTCAAGAGTATTAATAGGGAGAAGGGGGATTTTTTTAGCCATGCAGAAACCTTTGGCTGTTGCTAGTCCTATCCGAACACCTGTAAATGAACCCGGTCCATTTGCCAGACAAACCAGGTGTAAATCTTCAATTCCAATTTTGCTTTGTTTCAGTCCAAAATCGATTTGTGGCATTAATCTTTCTGAGTGTGTGATATTTATATCGAGATAGCTGATAAATGAAATCGTATCGTTTTTGCAGATAGCTATGCTTCCAGAAGTTGACGTTGTGCAGAGTGCAAGTATATTCAATTCATACTCCCATTATCTATATTCTAGTTACAGGATTTGAAAAAAAATATTGAAGTCAAGAAAAAGAAAGCAAACGACTAATTATTTTTTATATTGCCTTGTTTTGAGTTTTTTTAAGATTGGAACCATAATTTATGGGAGTTGGCATGAGAAAGCCGTTGCAGAGTAGAATAGAATTTGTATTATTTATAGCTTTTTATTATATTGTAAGGTGGCTTCCATTATGTGTTATCAAATTTCTATCTATTCAATTTATGTTTTTTGGTGGAATGATACTAGGCATCCGACGCAAGATAGCCAAAGATAATTTGAAGAGAGTCTTCCCGGAAAAAAGCTCGAAAGAAATTGGAAAAATTCTTAGAACAATGTATCAGGAAATGGGAATAACAAGTACCGAGGTCTATTTTGCTAATTATGAAAAATTATATAAAGATGTAGAATTGGAAGGATGGGAACATTTGGAGCAAGCGATACAAATTGGTAAAGGTGTCATCCTAGCCTCGTGTCATACAGGTAACTGGGAGCTTGCTGGACGGTTCATTAATACTAAGTA
>JAGLWO010000197.1 GCA_023133395.1 Candidatus Cloacimonadota bacterium
ATTCTGGAAAAGAATATCTTTGTTGTAATACTGCACCCGAACGCTTTTATTGAATGGGAACGAGACCAGTTTCCCATCAATCGTATTGCTTTTGATAAATACAGGATAAATATCATCGAATTCCTCTTCACCGAATCCCGGATCAGCATCGATAAAATCCTGTATGGGAACAATTACATCACCTTCCATCATGTTTGCTATCCAAGCTTCATAAGCCTGTGCAACATTCGGTTGATTCCCTGTTTGAATTGAAGCCATCAATTTCTGAGATAGAGCTGTATAGTTTCCCATATTTATGGAAGTTATATGTATATCGGGATGTGTTTCATTAAATTCATTAACAAGCAATTCTAAAGCATCACCCAGCGGACCACCCATAGCTTGCCAGAAGATAACCTCAGTAACACCTTCTTTAGTTGTTCCCTTCTTTGCACATCCAGAAATAATTAAACTTGCAATGAAAAATATAGTAAGAACTTTCCTCATAACTGGCTCCCATTAATTCATTTTTTGGCAAATTAAAATCTACAGTTTCAAAGTCAATAATATTTTTCTAGAAATTATGAGTAATTATTTGACAAATAAAAAGCATATATTTTGTTTTAAATATGAATTTGAAAGAAAATATGAAAAGTACAAATTTCAAAAAAGCGATCAGATTTACAAAACATCCGGCAAAGGTCGCTCTTGCTATAACGAAAGATATAAAAGGAAAAGTGAACTTAATGACTCTGGAATGGTTTATGCGAACTTCAATCAAGCCCCCAATGCTGGCAATTTCAGTTGGGCATACACGGTATACTCATGAGTGTCTTCAAAACTTCAGATACTTTAATTTGTGCATCCCCTCGAAAGAGATGGTTGAGGAAGTAAAACTCTGTGGAACTCAATCAGGTAAAGATATCGATAAACTGGAAGTTACAAAATTAGATTGGTTTAAAGGAAGATTATGCCAGCTTCCCATTTTAAAAGGCGCAGTTGCAAACTTTGAATGCGAAATTACAACTCAGATCAGAAGTGGTGATCATACGATATTTGTGGGAGAAGTGAAACACAGTTGGCTTAATGAAAACAGGAAAATCCTTACATACAAAGATCTAAAATAAAACTTCCGAAGTTTAAAATCTAACCCCATCCACGATCCTTCCCCTTTGGAAAATGGGAAGGAAGACTAAGAAAAAGAAATATTCTATTTCAACAATAGACACTTCCTTGATGCTATTGTCTTCCCATCATTATTCAATTTATAGAAATAAATCCCTGAGCTTACGTTTTTACCTTTTTCATCTTTTCCATCCCACACTACCGAATGTTCTCCTGCTGGAAGTGCTTCATTAACAAGCGTCTTCACTTTTTGTCCTTTGATGTTGAAAATGTCAAGAATCACAAACGAGGACGTTTGTGCTACGGAAAATGAAATTGTGGTTTCCGGGTTGAAAGGATTAGGATAGTTTCCATAAAGTTTATTGATTAATGGAATAATGTGCTGCTTATCATTATTTACACCTTCCCATTCATAAGCTCCCATATCAGGTGCTATTCCGAAATATTCATCAGGAGTCATATTTAGCAGAATATTGCCTTGCCATTCAAAAAAAGCAGTACCTGCATCGATACAGGGTGAATCTTCGGTGAGTTGATAATCTCCATTTGTTGCATCTGCAAACAAGGGGTCGGAATCTATGTTACCTTCAAGCCAATTTATTGAACCATTATTGTTGGTTACTATTCCAATCTCTCCTCCCTGAACATCAGAATATGCAACGGTTATGGAATTAGGTTCACCCCAACTATAAAATTCAATTTCTTGAGGAAAGTTATTCCATAAAATTGAATTTACTAAAATTGGATGAGAACCATAAGAACAGATAATTCCACCTCCATAGTAATTATGCCAATTGTGTGAAATAGTTGTATTTATTAAAACGGGATTTGAATTATGGTAACACTTAATTCCCACATAATTATTATCTGCAATAAACACATTCCTTATGGTCGGACTGGAATTATAATCGCAAAATATTCCTTTTCCGGTATTATTAAAAATGGACAAATTTACTAAATCAGGATTAGAATTTTGAGTACATTTAATTGCCGAACTGGAAGAATTTGTAATAGACATATCCTGTATTGTTACATTCTTAACTCCTTCAAGATATAATACCTGATCTTCATTATCTGCATCAATTATTGTTTCATCAATATCCCATCCCTGCAATGATACATAACTTATGCAGATAATAGGTAGAAATTCTCCGGTTGTTCCCGGACCAAATGTTCCCGCAGAAAGATAAATAGTATGTATATTAATACTGTCTGCTTGAATTCGTGAAATGGCTGAAGTTACCGTTTTTAAGGGATCATCCCAGGAAAGTCCGGTATTTAAATCGTCTCCTTCCGGCGACACATATAGATCGGCATTAACCTGTGGTAACATCCCATGCAATATATCAAATGTGAAATTATCTATCGGGCAGGCATGATATCCAGTAGGATTCATTACTGTAAAGGTATCTACTATTACATCCACAATCTCAGTTGAATAAAGATCATTTCCTGAAAAAGCGTTATTTAAATAGATATTGCATCTATTATCTATATCAAAAACAGGAATAGAATTTTCTACACAATAAATACCACCACCAGCATTTGTAGCAATATTATTGGAAATTGTCACATTTTCCAAAATTGGATTAGACTCATAACAAAATATTCCCGCACCTACACCTCCGGAATTACCGGAAATATACACATCTACAAATTCAGGATCGCAATTAGAACTGAGTATTCCTCCGCCACTCCATCCGGCATGATTACCAGAAATTATTACATTTATCAAATTTATATCAGAATATCCAAAACAGATTCCACCTCCTTCTTCACCTGCAAAATTGTTTAAAATATCTGAATCGATCAAAGATAAAGTAGAGTTGCAACTGTAAATTCCACCATAATGTTTAGCTTCATTATTTATAATTGTTACATTTGTAAAAAAAGAATTGGAAGAATAGTGATAAATTCCTCCTGCTGTTCCCGCAGAACAATCCGAAATTGTTATATCAGAAAGATCTAATCCGGAATTTACGCAATATATTCCTCCACCATCCCAATATGCTTGACCATTAGTCAAAGTTAGTTCTTCAATATTCACTTCATCAGCTCCTATACAAAAAACCACACTTCCCTGCATATTAGCATCCAAAATAGTAGAATCTTCATCCATCCCTAATATGGAAACCCAACTTGTACAGATTATTGGGAAACTTTCTCCATTTGTATCCGAACTAAATGTACCGGAATCGAGATAGATCGTATGAGGATTAAGACTGTCAGCGCAAATTATAGATAAAGCATAACCAATGGTTTGTAATGGATCATCCCATGATAAGCCGCTATTTGAATTATCACCATCAGGTGAAACATATAAATCTGCATTTACCTGCGGTTCTAATCCATATAAAATATCAAATGTAAAATTATCAATGGGATATGCATGATAGTTGGTTGGCACCATTACAGTAAAAGTATCAACTATTACATTTACTGTTTCTCCAGAATAATTATAAAGATCATTTCCAAATTGTGCACTATTTGAATAAATATTAGATCTGTTATCTATATCAAAAATAATTGCTGTTCCGGAAATTCCTCCTCCGTTTGATTCAGCAGAATTATTGTAAATACTAACTCCTGATAAATTTATCTCGGAGTTGTATGTGAATATTCCTCCACCTCTATAACCGCTATTGTTATTTGATATTGTGATATTTTCTAAATCCAAATTGGAAGTAAAGGAACAAATTCCACCACCTGAACTACCTGCTGTATTTTCTGAAATGACTGCATTCTCCAACATGGAGTTAGAACCTGAGTGAAAAAAAATACCACCACCATGATGAGAAGCATTATTTCCAATGATAGTAACATTTATCAAACCAATATTTGAATTCTCTTGGCAGTAAATTCCACCACCATTCCATCCGGCTGAATTGTTTGATATTGCAATATTTTCCAGGTTCGGATTGGAATTATAACAATAAATTCCTGCTCCGCTTAATTCGACTGTATTCCCAAAAATCTGTAAATTATCTAAGCTCGGGTTTGTATTAATACAATATATTCCACCACCAAGATAGTGATAATAACCACTTCCTGAAGGGTCTGCATAAGTTCCGCTTCCATTGATCAAAGAAAATCCTGTTAAGATCGCATTTGCGTCTTCACCATTTTCAAAAGCTATTACAGAAGCGCAATCCGGGTTTGAAGGTTGACCACCATCTATGATTGTATTGGAAATATATGTTGTATCCTGGGTAGTTAAAAATAAAGATGCAACTGTGATAAGTTTCCCATTGTAATTAATATTTTCAATATAAATTCCTGGTTGAACAAGAACTGTATCACCGACAACAGCTACATTGATCCCTGCCTGGATTGTTGGTTGATCTGCCGGTATATTGATAACGCTTGAGAATAGAAGTGTTGATAAAACAAAAAATAAAATAAGTAATAAGTTTTTCATGTTTCCTCCTCTGAAAACTTTCTCGGACAGCTCGGCGAGCAATCCCTACTTCAACAACACCATCTTCTTAACTTTCTCAAATCTACCAGCTTTCAACTTATAGAAATAAACTCCTGAGCTTACGTTTTTACTTTTTTCATCTCTACCATCCCAAACTACCGAATGTTTCCCTGCAGGAAGTGCTTCATTGATAAGCGTCTTCACTTTTTGTCCTTTGATATTAAAAATTTCAATCTCTGCGTTCTCAGCGTCCTCTGCGGTTGAGAAAGAAATTGTTGTAGTGGGATTGAAAGGATTGGGATAATTTTGATAAAGTTCACACAATGTTGGTTGGATTATAACGTCATCATTCACAGGTACTGGAATCCAACCGATAGCATTAGGTCCACCATAAGCTCCCATATCATTGATAACTGTTCCCATTGCCGGATACAAAGCATAGCCGGGATTACTTGGGTCTTCAGGGTCATAATATATTGTTTCGGGATTTCCTGCATCTATACAGGGAGAAGCAGAACTTAAATGATAAAATGAGTCTGCAAAAAATGGATTTGCATTTATATTCCCTGTTCCGTTCCAACCTCCTTGAATATCTGAATATGAAACAGTTATTGTCGATGTCGCACCGGTAATTTCTTGAGGAGAATTATTCCAAAGAATAGAATTTCTGATGTTTATTGAAAAATCAGAATTATAACAATAAATACCACCTCCGGCAACAGATGCAGAATTACCGGTGATAGTTATATTTTCCAAATCAATATTGTATTCTTCTCTACAGTAAATACCACCACCTTCATCATCAGCAGTATTATTAGCTATAATAACATTTTTCAAAATTGGGCAAGCTTCATTTACACAATACATTCCACCGCCATCTTCGGTAGCGGAATTATATTCTATCAACACATTCTGTAGAATCATATTTGAGAAAAAACAACTAATACCGCCTCCGCAAGCATGATAGCCGGAAGCAGAATTGTCGGTTATGATTACATTCAGAAGGTTTGGATCGGAAGATCCACAGTTTATTCCGGCACCACCGGCAGCGGAATTATTTGTAATCAAAACATTCTCCAGAATTGCGTGAGAGTCATATCTTAAATGAATTCCGCCTCCCCAAGATGCTGAGTTATTATTTATTGTAGAATTCTGAATAGTCGGGCAGGAACTTGAAGTGCAGAGAATCCCTCCACCTTTATAACTATATGAATTATTTGATATATCCACATTTTGTAAAATCGGTGAAGATTGTGCACAATATAAACCTCCGCCAAGATATGCATAATTATTTATTATCGATAAATTTTCCAGAACCGGATTAGAATTGTCTATACAACAAATACCGCCACCTTTATTTCCATTACCATTCCTGACCGTCATATTTTCTATGGAAAAATCATTATCATTGGAACAACAGATAAGATTAGTCAGATCATCTCCATTCAAAATAGTCAATTCCCGGTCTTCACCGATCAATGATACATAATTTCTGCAATTCAAAGGAAAATTTTCTCCGGTTTGAGATGGAGAAAAAGTTCCTTCCGACAAGTGGATAGTATGAGTGTTTATGCTGTCAGCATTAATTTTTATCAGGGCAAAAGAAATCGTACGCAATGGATCAGCAGTTGTTAAACCGCTATTATCATCAGAGCCGTTTGGGTTTACATATAAGTCCTCATTGACTTGTTCAATTTTGGGATTAAGAATATCAAAAGAAAAATTATCAATAGGATAGGCAAAATAATCATCCGGTTGAAATACTGTAAAAGTATCGACTATCACATTTAAGAATTCATCAGAAAATATATCATTTCCATTTAAACCGACAAAATTAAGAAAAATATTACAACGATTAACATCGCTGAAAATCGGAACGGAATTATAATCGCAGTAAATTCCACCACCTCCCTCAGAAGAAGAATTATTCGTAATTGTTACATTTTCCAAACTCGGATTGGAATTATTAAGGCAGTAAATTCCACCACCTTTTTCTGAAAAGGAATTATTTGTTATATTCACATTTTCTAAACAAGGATTGGAATGATTATAACAGTATATTCCACCTCCATTCTCTATTGCATAATTATTTATTATGTTCACATTTTCCAAACTCGGACTGGAATAATAATAACAACAAATGCCACCACCGTTTTGTGAACAATAATTATTATTTACATTCACATTCACCAAACAAGGATTTGAATAATAACAGCAAATTCCTCCACCATGATGCTCAGCTGAATTGGCAGTTATCATAACATTTTCTAAACAAGGATTGGAATGATAACAATATATTCCACCGCCATTATCTGCAGAACCATTTCTAATAGTAAGGTTATGCAATAGAGCATCAGTTACATAATGAAAACTTATAACATTACTTGAGTTTTCAGAATCTAAAAAAGTGTCATCTTCCGTATTTCCTTCTAATGATACGTGATTACTCCATTCAATCGGGAAATTCTCTCCATTAGTAGCAGAACTATATATTCCAGGTAAAAGATGAACTGTATTATGATTCAAACTATCAGCGTAGATCTTTGATAATGCACATCGGATAGTTTTTAATGGTTCATCAGCAGTAATACCGCTATTTGTATCATCACCATCTACAGAGACATAAAGATCCGCATTTATGAGGGGATTTCCAATTTCATGCAGAATATCAAAAGTAAAATGATCAATAGGAGAAGCATAATAATCGGTAGGATTTAATACAGTGAATGTATCAACAATGACATCACAATCATAAGCAAAAATATCTGCACCATAACCTCGATAATCACTAATATTATTTGAGTATATATTACATCTGTTTGTCGGGTCAAAGCTCAAAGTTGAAAGATCACTACTCCAGATCCCACCTCCATAAAATGCTGTATTATTTCTAATTGTCATATTTTCTAAAGCTATACTACAATAGTGGTTATTGTAAATTCCCCCTCCTGATTCAGTTGTTGTATTATCAAAGATTAACGAGTTTTTCAAAGTTAGATCGCAATATTCCATACAGTAAATTCCACCACCAGCACGATCGGCATAGTTTGCAGAAATTGTCACATTATTTAGAACCGGATTGCATTGTTTCCAGAAAAATATACCGCCTCCATCAAGTTCAGAAGAATTGTTTAAAATAAAAGTATTTTCTATTAGAGGATTACCTCCCCCGGAGCACATTCCTCCACCTCTCAAAAAAGAGATGTTATTAGTAATAACTAAGTTCAAGTATCTCGCGCTGCCCCCTCCGCTGATTCCGCCTCCTTCATACCAAGATCCATTAGTAATGGTGAAACCACATAAAACTGCTGTGGAATCGATCATGCCGTAATATGTAACAACACTACCAGCCTGATTGCCATCAATTATTGTCTGAGTAATATATGATGTATCTTGGGTTGTAAAGAATAGAGATGCAACAGTAATATTCTGTTCATCGAAAGCAATATTCTCCACATAAGTTCCAGGTTGAACTAATACAGTATCACCATTTACAGCAACGTCTATCCCTGCTTGAATCGTTGGGTAATCACCAGGAATGTTGATGATAGTTGAATTAAGAAAAGAAATGCCAATAAAAATCAATATCATAATAACATAAAACTTTTTCATAATTTCCTCCGTTTTCTTTGAAACAATTATTCGTATCTTCTTCCTAAGCTTCTGCTTCAAAATGAAGTAGAAACTTCGTGAGATTCTTCATTCCCATCCGGCAGATGCCGGACAGGAATGAGAAAAAAAACATTATTTATGTTACCCTATTTCAAAAGCAAACATTTCTTTGTAGCGATAGTTTTGTCATCTACTTTAAGTTTATAAAAATAAATTCCTGAGCTTACTTGTTGGTTATTTTCGTCAGTTCCGTCCCAGACAATTGAAGATTGAATATTTAATATTGAATATTGTTTTATCTTTTGACCCTTGATGTTGTAGATTACCAGTTCGGTGTCTTCCGCCTGCCAAGCCATAGCGTTGCGAAGGCTGGTGTTTTCGGTGTTTAATGAAAAAGAAATAGTTGTTGTAGGGTTGAAAGGGTTGGGGTAGTTCTGATAAAGAATCATCCCATTTACATGCACTGGTTGCTTTTCAACATTCACACTTTGATATTCATATGCTCCCATATCAATTCTATCTCCAAAAATTCTTTGATTTCCAGCTAGGTCAAACTCAGGTAAAAATAACCCTGCAGTATCGGGTGACCCCGCATTTATGCAAGGTGAACTGGTAACTAATTGGTAATTTTCTATACTCGGATATACGAAAAGTGGATCCAAATTAATATTTCCTTCACCTGGGTAACCATCTTTAATATCTGAGTAAGTTACATCAGGACAACCAATTATTTCATTCGGTAAGTTGTCCCATAAAATAGAATTAACTATGATAGGATTGGAAAAGTCACAATAGATAGCGCCACCGCTATAAGCTGAATTTTCAGCAAAAGTATTATTGACGATGAGAGGATTACAGTCACTCCCAAGACAATATACACCTCCACCATCACCGTTTATAGCATTATTATTTGCAATGAGATTATTTATAATATTTATATAGGAATTATATCCAGAGCTATGCCACAGATTGATTGCACCACCATCACAAAGCACGGTATTATTGTTAATAATATTATTCTTTATAGTCAGCTCGTTATTCCAACCTCCGTAAATTGCTCCTCCACGATTAACAGCGTAATTATTGATAATATCATTATTCTTGATAATACCTTTATCCACATGTTCAAAACAAATTGCCCCACCATAATCGAAACGTGTGGAATCACTTTCAATATTATTGCCAATGATTGAATTACTATCAACAATAATTAAAGAGTCATTCGAACAACTAATTGCAGTAGTATAATTGTCTACAATGAAATTATTTCTTATAATTGTCTTAGAATGACTTGTTGATATTCCTGAACCAGAAACTGTACTTGTAATAAGATTATTTAAGATATTAACTGAAGAATCATAACAACTTATTCCTCCACCAGATGAAGCGGTATTATTTTCAATTGAATTACTTGTAATCATTACATTTATTCCATGATATACTGCTATTCCCCCTCCGGCTGAGCCAGTTCCACTAATATAATTACCGGAAATTATATTATTTGAGATAAATGGATTTGAGCCATAACCGCTACATATACCTCCACCTTTCGATCCTGTACCTATTGCAATATTATCTGTTATTATGTTATCAGTTATTAACGGATTGGAAAAACGACAATAGATCCCACCTCCTCTTGCTCCGGTTAACAAAGCAGAATTATTAGAAATTATGTTACCATTAATAAACGGACTAGCATACTCACAATAAATTCCACCCCCAGAACCAAAATAGGATAAATTATCCTTAATTGTGTTATCCTTTATTATTATATCTGCTTGTTCACAATAAATTCCAGCCCCTTTGCCACCAGTGCAAGCTATAAATAATGCCCGATTATTTGAAATTAGCGAATTAGAAACAAGAAGTTTAGAGAAATTATTAACATAAATTGCACCGCCACTATTTTCACCGACTCCTATTGCTTTTCCAAATTCTATTTTGCAATAAACTATTTTAGAGGAATCATTGCTAGCAGGGGTATTATCAAATCTTATCCCATGCCAACCACCATCTGGAATTTCAACATTACTAAAACCAGTTGTATCACTAATTGTAAAAGTAATTGAATCCATTTCTGTGCCTACAGCCATTAATTGCCCTTGCACATTAAACTTATAATGCCCCGTAAAAATGACCTTAATACCAGATTCTATTATCAACAAACTATCCGCAGGGATTGTAATCTCTCCATCAATAATGTATGGACTGTTGTTAAAAGTCCAAACTCCACTTACATTCCCTGCAGGGATATGCGTATCTCCAAGAGAAAAAGCGAAAATAAAAAGTAAGCTAATAATAATAATAATTTTTTTCAGAGTTATACTCCTTTTACTCAAACATGATTGTTTGAGTTACATCTATTTTAAAAGCAAACACTTCTTGGTGGCGATGGTTTTGTCATCTACTTTAAGTTTATAGAAATAGATTCCTGAACTTACAGGATGGTTATTTTCGTCCGTCCCGTCCCATCGAATTTGTTGATCTGAAGATTTGTTGATTTGGAGATTTGGGAAAGTTTTCACTTTTTGTCCTTTGACATTATAAATTGTTATCTCTGCGTGCTCTGCGTCCTCTGCGGTGAAGAAAGAAATAGTAGTACTCGGATTGAAGGGATTAGGATAGTTTCCATAAAGTTTATTGATTAATGGAATAATGTGCTGCTTATCATTATTTACACCTTCCCATTCATAAGCTCCCATATCAGGTGCTATTCCAAAATATTCATCAGGAGTCATATTTAGCAGAGTATTGCCTTGCCATTCAAAAAAAGCAGTACCTGCATCGATACAATGCGAGCCTTCGGTGAGATGATAATCTCCATTTGTTGAATCTGCAAACAAGGGATCTGAATCTATGTTACCTTCCAACCAATTAACTGTACCATTATTATTTGTAACGATTCCCGCTTCTCCATCCTGAATATCAGAATATGCAATGGTTATGGAATTAGATTCACCCCAATCGAAAAATTCAATCTCTTGAGGAAAGTTGTTCCATAAAACTGAGTTCACTAAAATTGGATGAGAACCATAAAAGCAGATAATTGCACCGCCATAGTAGTTATGCCAATTGTGTGAAATAGTTGTATTTATGATAACAGGATTTGAATTATGTAAGCACTTGATTCCTACATAATCATTATCTGCAATAAGCACATTTCTTATGATCGGACTGGAATTGTAATCGCAAATTATTCCTCTTCCGGTATTATTAGAAAAGGACAAATTTACTAAATCAGGATTGGAATTTTGAGTACATTTAATTGCTGAATTAGAAGAATTTGTAAGAGACATATCTTGTATGGTTACATTCTGAACTCCATCAAGATATAATACCTGATCTTCATCATCTCCATCAATTATTGTTTCATCAATATTCCATCCTTGCAATGATACATAACTTATGCAGTAAATAGGTAGAAATTCTCCGGTTGTTTCCGGACCAAATGTTCCTGCAGAAAGATAAATAGTATGCAGATTAAGGCTATCTGCCTGAATTCGTGAAATAGCTGAAGTCACCGTTTTTAAGGGATCATCCCAGGAAAGTCCGCTATTTGAATCGTCTCCTTCCGGCGAAACATATAGATCGGCATTGACCTGCGGTAACATCCCATGTAATATATCAAATGTGAAATTACCGATCGGGCAGGCATGATATCCGGTGGGATTCATTACTGTAAAAGTATCTACTATTACATTCATTATTTGTTGTGAATACAGATCATTACCCATGGGCGAAGTGTTCATGTAAATGTTGCATCTGCTATTTTCGCTAAATACGGGACTTGAATCTTCATCACAGCAAATTCCACCACCACAATAGTTGGCATTATTATAAGAAATTGTAACATTTTCCAAACTAGGATTTGAATTCCGACAATTTATTCCACCCCCATCATAAGCTGTATTCTCAGAAATAAGAACATTATGAAGTTCAGGATCTGAATCATTACAAACCATACCACCACCGATGTAACCAGCAAAATTCCCAATAATATTTGTGGAAATAATATCGGTTTCAATATTTTTACAATATATTCCACCTGCTGTTTCATCAGCATGATTAGATAAAATATCCGAATCAATTATTGATAACGTAGATTCATGGCTAAAAATTCCACCATAATGTTTAGCTGCATTATTTATCACTGTTATGTTATTGAAAACAGAATTTGAGTTAGTATGATAAATTCCTCCTGCTGTTCCTGCAGTACAATTAGATACAGTTAGATTTGTTAAATTTAAATTCGAATTTTCACAATGTATTCCTCCACCATCCCAATATGCTTGACCATTAGTCAAAGTTAGTTCTTCAATATTTACTTCATTAGCTCCTATACAAAAAACTACGCTTTCTTCCATATTTGCGTCTATTATTGTTGAATTTTCTCCTGCCCCTGAAAAAGAAACATAACTTGTACAAATTATTGGAAAACTTTCTCCATTTGTATCCGAACTAAATGTACCTGAATCGAGATAGATTGTATGAGGATTAAGACTGTCAGCGTAAATTATAGATAAAGCATAATGAATCGTTTTGAGAGGATCAGCCCAGGATAAGCCGCTATTTGAATTATCTCCATCCGGTGAAACATATAAATCAGCATTTACCTGCGGTTCTAATCCATGTAAAATATCAAATGTAAAATTATCAATAGGATATGCATGAAAATTTGTAGGCATCATTACGGTAAAAGTGTCAACGATCACATTCACTGTATTTCCAGAACTGTTATAAAGATCATTTCCAAATTGGGCACTATTTGAATAAATGTTAGATCTATTTTCACTATCAAAAACCATTATTGATCCAGCAATACCTCCTCCTTTTGATTCAGCAGAGTTATTGGA
The DNA here is from genome assembly GCA_023133395.1 of Candidatus Cloacimonadota bacterium. Taxonomy (GTDB): domain Bacteria; phylum Cloacimonadota; class Cloacimonadia; order Cloacimonadales; family TCS61; genus JACNIV01. The sequence continues at coordinate 12,988 of JAGLWO010000197.1, forward strand.
AATATTAACACCGGATAAATATATTTCGGCTGTGTATGTATATATTCCTCCACCTCTAGAACCGCTGATATTATTTGATATTGTAGTATTTTCAAAATCAATATTGGAAGTAAAGGAACAAATTCCACCACCGGAACCATCTGCCGTATTTTCAAAAATGACTACATCCTCCAGTAGGGAGTTAGAACCTGAATGAAAGAAAATACCTCCACCGTATGAACCGCTGGAATTGTTAATTATTTTTGTGTTCAATATGTTAAGGTTTGAGTTTTCTATACAACAAATACCGCCACCGTGTCCTTCGGCAGTATTATCAGAAATAACAGAGTTGATTATATTAACGTCCGAATTGTAACAATAAATTCCCGCACCACTTCGTTCTACTGTATTATTCATGATCTTTAGATTATCCAAAGCGGGATTTGAATTTACGCAAA
>JAGLWO010000198.1 GCA_023133395.1 Candidatus Cloacimonadota bacterium
TCTGACGTTTCACGCCGGCATTAGCAGAAATAAGTTTAGTATGAAAAAAACAAAAAATTGGAGGAAAGAAAAATGAAGAAAAATTGGATTTTAACATTGGGGTTAATTTTAACATTGACTTTAATTAATTGCACATTATTTGCAATTACAGTAGATGGCAATGCGTATTTAGAAAACCATACAGACCATTCAGGGATTGAAGTTTTCTTTGAAAGAACTGCACCGAGTAGTTTAACTTACACTGTTTATACAAATGCGAGTGGTTATTATACTGCTGATATTGAAACGGGAATTTATAATATCACTTATTCAAAAGATGATTATTTTAATGAATGGTTCACAGATCAGACTTTATACATAAATATCACACTTTCTGATATTAACTTGATAGAACATACAACAATATTAAATGTTCCATCTGTATTTCCTACAATTCAATCTGCAATTGACCATGCCTTTACTGCGGATACTGTCCTTGTTCAACCAGGAACATATTATGAGAATATCAACTACAATGGTAAAAACATAACTGTTGGGTCATTATTCTTAACAACACAGGATACAACATATATTTCATCTACAATTATTGATGGTAACCAAAGTGGGAGTGTAGTTACTTTTAGTGGAGGTTCATCTAATGCCGTTTTAACTGGTTTTACTATTACAAACGGAAGTGCAGGTGATGGCGGAGGAATTTTCTGTGATAGTTCCAGTCCGAGTATAGAGAATGTTACAATAACAGGTAATTCTGCTTCTTATAATTTTGGTGGCGGGATTTATTGCGGGAATTCTTCCAGTCCGAGCCTTTCAAATGTAACTATTACGGGAAATTCTTCTTCTAATCTTGGCGGTGGGATTGGTTGTTATAATTCCAGTCCGAGCCTTTCAAATGTAACGATTACGGGAAATTCTGCTACTGATGGCGGCGGGATTCATTGCTATTCTTCCAGTCCAAACCTTACGAATGTTACCATTACAGATAATAATGCTGCTAATTATGAATATATTGGGTCTGGTGGTGGGATTTATTGCTCTCATTCTTCCAGCCCGAGTTTGGTGAATGTTACAATTACAGGTAATAATGCAAATTATTCAGGTGGTGGGATTTATTGTTCAACTGGAATTCCGAGTTTAGAGAATGTAACTATTACGGGTAATTCTGCTACTGATTCCGGTGGTGGAATTTACTTATCTTTTTCCAGTTCAATTTTAGACAATGTGACAATAACAGGTAATTCTGCTGACTATGGTGGTGGAATTTATTGTCGTTTTTCCAGTCCGAGTTTAGAAAATACAATTGTATCAGATAACACAGGTAATTACGGAATATTTGTAGAAGAAGGGACTCCATCAATAAATTATTCAGATTTTTGGAATAATCAGAACGGTAATTTTTATAATTGTGGGGAATGGGTAGGACTAAATGTAACCACCAATGCAAATGGAGATAGCTGCGATGTTTACTCCAATATTCAATTTGACCCTTGTTTTGTTGATACAGCAAATGGTGACTATCACTTAACTGAAATTTCACCTTGCATAGATGCAGGAAACTCAACTTCACCATTAGACCCAGATGGAACAGTTGTAGATATGGGAGCTTATTATTATCATCAAGGAGATATTCCACCTATAGCAGAATTTACATCTAATTCTGCACAAGGATATTCACCTTTAGTAATAAATTTCACAGACCTTTCAATACAGGGAACTGGAGTAATAACAGATTGGGAATGGTATTTTGATGATGGAGATAGTTCTTCAGTTCAAAATCCAACTCATGCTTTTTATGAATCAGGTGACTATACAATAACATTAACAGTAACAGATGAGAATGATTCTACAGATACTGAAATTAAAACAGATTACATAACTGTTTGGGATATAGAATCGAATTTCGAAGTAGATACTACATCTGGTTATTATCCGTCTGTAGAAGTTAATTTTACAGATTTATCCGTTGGGAACATAACAAATTGGTTTTGGGATTTTGAAAATGATGGAACATATGATTCATTTATACAGAATCCAACTTTTACTTATACAGGTGTTGGCATTTACAGTGTTAAACTAAAAGTAAGCGATGGAACAAATGTTGATTCATTAGTTCAAAACAATTTAATTACAGTTGAATATGTACCTCCTGCACCGCCAACTAATGTGCAAGTTAATATTATCTATCCAGATGCAGTCATTTCTTGGACAGCAGTTGATACGACAATATTCGGAACCCCGATTACACCCGATGGTTATATTGTATCATACAGCGAAAATGAAGATGTATATTTTTATCTTTGGTTTACAACTGAAACAAATTTCATCCACGAGTTTGTTGCTCAACATAGTTCACAAATGTTTTATAGAGTAGTAGCTTTTGTAGATTTAAGTAGAAATGAAATTGAATATCTTGTAAGTTTAAATAATTCACGAGAAAAAGTTAAATGGTCGGAAGTAAAACAAAATCTTATTAAAATCCGGAAGTAAAATTCTGCTAACAAACGTGTCATTGCTCTGAATGAAAGGAAATGTGAGAGAGCACCGCACACGCCGAACATTAACCAACATTCCGCTTCGCTCCATGTTGGTTAATGCCGGCGTGACAACTATGAGAGATTCGCAAACGTATCGAAGCGGAACATCGTTTAACAATGGCGTACACGGGGATTCGCAAAT
>JAGLWO010000199.1 GCA_023133395.1 Candidatus Cloacimonadota bacterium
GTCTGATTACATCAACAATGCTTTTCACTGCCTGGTCAATTTCTTCATTTGTGGTAATTTTCCCGGTAGAGAACCTGATCGTACCTTTTGCGTATTCAATTGGGATATTCATCGCTTCCAATACGGGGGAGATGGTAATATCAGTAGCATGACATGCTGCCCCTGCAGATGCTGCAACATTTTTAAAACTTGAAAGAATATAATCAGCTTCAAGGTTTTTGAAACTCAAGTTTAAAGTATTTGGTAATCGTTTTTTTGGATGCCCATTCAATTTTATATCATTGAGTTCATTAAACAATTTTTCTTGAAGTTTATTACGGGTCTGCTCCATAATTTGTATATTTTTTTCCAAATCTCTTTTGGCAATTTCACAGGCTTTTCCCAAGCCTACGATTTCCAATACATTTTCCGTTCCTGCCCTGAGATCCTGCTCCTGATTGCCACCATGCATGAATTTTTCAAGTTGTATTCCTTCTCGTATATAAAGAGCACCAATCCCTTTAGGGGCATAAAGTTTGTGACCTGCGATCGAGAGAAGATCGACTCCTAATTTATTAACTTGGGTCGTAATTTTCCCAATCGATTGGGCAGAATCAGTATGAAAAACTATTTTCCTTTTTCTGGCAATTTCAGAAATCTCCTCTATTGGCTGGATCGTTCCAACTTCGTTGTTTGCATGCATAATAGTAATTAGAGTTGTCTTTGAAGTTATTGCTGTCTCTATATCCTTGGGTTCCACCATCCCGAATTCATCAACAGGAATATAAGTAATTTCAAATCCCTGAGTTTCCAGATATTTACAAACTTCAGTAACTGCTGGATGTTCAATAGTTGAAGTAATAATATGATTCCCTTTGGAACGATTAGCAAATGCTGTTCCTTTGATAGCATAATTATTCGATTCAGTACCACAGCTTGTGAAGACTATTTTATAGGTTTGACAGTTCAGAAGATCAGCGATTTGGTTTCTGGCTTTTTCAACAGCTCTCTTCGCCTGCATTCCAATCCTGTGAGAACTTGATGGATTGCCGAAATATTCATTCAAGTAAGGAAGCATAGATTCAGCAACTTCAGGATCTATGGGAGTTGTGGCATTATAATCCAAATAGATTAGTTTCATAGCTTAATCCAAGAAATTGTTTAAAAAGAAAAAAATTAATAATTTGGCTCGCGTTCTTTTTCTCTGAGCCTTATATCTTCGAATTTGAAGTTCTTTTTTTTAAAAAGATTTATACAGATTTTTACAGTTTCATGATCATATTTTCCATTTTCGTTATTTTTAATTTCTTTAAGAGCTTCCTGAAGTCCTAAAGCTGGTCTGTAGGGTCTGTTTGACGAAATAGCTTCGACAACATCAGCAACATTCAATATCCTGGCTTCAAGGATAATATCACCATTATTGAGACCTTGTGGATAGCCGGAGCCATCCATTTTCTCATGGTGTTGATAAACGATTTGAGCTACTTTACTTGGGAATTCGATCCTTCTTAGAATTTCATATCCAGCTTCTGAATGAATTTTTATGAGGTTAAATTCGCAATCAGCGAGTTTGCCTGGTTTGCAGAGTATTTCTGAAGGAAGATTGATTTTTCCAATATCGTGCAGGATAGCAGCTATTCTTAAGATGTCCAATCGTCTTTTGGAGAATCCCATTTCTCTGGCTATTGCTAGAGCTAAAGTAGCAACTCTTTTTTGATGACCAGCAGTGTAAGGATCCCATACTTCAATTGCAGCAATCAAAGCATTAACAATTTTTTCCATTCAGTCTCCAAAAGATTTTCCAACTTCATACAGTTTAAAGAAAAAATATATAATGCGTCAATAAAAATTTATTTTATTTGAAATGTATATGGTTATAAGACAGAAAACAAATTTATCTGGTGGTAGTTCTGATTTTTATTTCTTCGAACTGAAATCCTTTTTCGTTGAAAAGATTAATACAATGTTGAACAACGTCCGGATCATAAGATATACCTGAGTTCTTGAAAATTTCATCTAATGCCTCGTTAATACCTTGAGAAGGACGATATGGTCTTTGAGAGATCATTGCATCTACAACATCAGCTACATTAATAATTCTTGCTTCCAGCATGATCTCTTTTCCAAC
>JAGLWO010000002.1 GCA_023133395.1 Candidatus Cloacimonadota bacterium
TCCCTTTTACATTGAGGGAGAGATTTCTATTCCAGTTGGTGAAACTCTTTTTATCGAGCCCGGTGTAGATGTTATTTTCAACGGGCATTACAAATTTATTGTAAATGGTTTTATCGAAGCAATTGGAACAGAGGCAGATTCAATCCTTTTTACAGCCGCAGACCCAGTAACCGGTTGGCATAGTTTGCGCTTTATTGATGTACCTGACAGTAGTCACCTTTCATACTGTATCATCGAGTATGGCAATGCTACAGGAGAAATACCTGATTCCCATGGGGGTGGAATTTGTTGCGTGAACTCAAATCCTGTAATTACTTGTTGTACAATCATCGACAACACAGCAGAAATGTCAGGTGGAGGTATAGCCTGCGAAGAATCAAATCCACAAATAATAAATTGTATATTAATTTATAACTCTTCTCTGGCAAGTGTTGGTGAAGGTGGTGGCGGTGGGATTGCAGGTTTTAATTCCAATCCTATAATCAGTAATTGTACAATCAAATCGAACATTGCTACTTATGCGGGTGGTGGGATTGTTTTTAGTGAATCTAATGGTATAATTGAATACTGTAATGTCATAGGAAATACAGCATATACTGGTGGTGGAATTGCTTGTTATAGTTCCAATGCAACTATAAGCTATTGCCTGATTACAGATAACAATGCCACTACTTGGGATGGTGGTGGTATAGATGCCTGGGGGTATTCTGATATCACTGTCATAAACTGCACAGTCAGTGGAAATGATGCTGGTATGTACGGAGGTGGAATTGACTGTATGATGTCAGACATGACTATGGTGAATACTATCATTGAAGGAAATACAGGTTCTGAAGGTGTTTATTTTTCCGATCCCGGTGAAGTGGATATTTTATTCAGTGATTTTGCTAATAATGAAGAAGGAGATTTCGGAGGTAGTGTACCAACCGGATTGGGAGATATTACCCAAATTAATGCAAATGGAGACCCCGCTGATGATTTCCTGAACATATTCCTCGATCCAATGTTTGTTGACCCCTTAAATGGTGATTTTCATATTTTAGAAGGTTCTCCATGCATTGATGCCGGATATCCGAATTCTCCACCCGATCCAGACGGAACAATCGTAGATATTGGAAGATTCTATTTTGACCAGACTGGAATTAATGATAACACAATTGTACAAACAAAAAACTATCTTCTTCAAAACTATCCCAACCCCTTCAACCCGGAAACTACAATTGAGTATTCCATTCCCCAAGAATCTAAGGTCGACCTCAAAATCTACAACATCAAAGGACAGAAAGTAAAAACTCTTGTTAGTGAACAGCTTCCAGTAGGAGAGCACTCAGTAATCTGGAACGGCAGAGACTCCAATGGCAATCGAGTTGGTTCAGGAATCTATTTCTACAAATTAAAAACCGATAATTTCGAAAAGACGAAGAAGATGATATTTATGAAGTAAACAAAAAGTACTCCTTCGTCCCGAAAACATTCGGGGCTACGGAGGACAAAGGAGGAAATTATGAAAAAACAGTTAGTATTTGTGCTTTCTGTGTTAATGAAGATGCGACAGCAGTACTTCGCATCGCTGAAGAACAGAAGTGTTATTGGTCTTCTGATGTGTATTGTTATTTTGGTTTCGTTTACCACAAAGGTTTACCCTCAGACAGAATGGACGAAATATGAGGGTAACCCCGTATTGGATCCAGGACCACCAGGAGCCTGGGACGAAAATGTAGTCGTACACCCCTCTGTACTCTTTGATGGTACTACATACCATATGTGGTACAGTAATTATGTAAATGCATTATGTGTAAACATTGGCTATGCTACCTCACCGGATGGTATCACCTGGACAAAATATGATGATCCAACTACCACATCTCCCCCTTTTGCACAGAGTGATCCTGTTTTAAATCCAGGAGAACCAGGAGAATGGGACGATGCAAGGGTTTCCCACCCAAAAGTACTCCTTCTTGATACTACTTATTATATGTGGTACTCTGGCAGTGATAACTACATATCTTCTGGACCTAGTTCAATCGGACGTGCTACATCAATAGATGGTATTACCTGGGACAGAGATCCTGATAATCCAGTACTTACTCCAGGTACAGCGGGAAGCTGGGATAATCCAAGAGTCGATGGTCCAAGCGTAATCTATGACGACAATGCCTATCAAATGTGGTACTCAGGTGGTGATTTCATCGCCTGGCGTATCGGTTATGCCACGTCACCAGATGGTAGCATCTGGACGAAGGCAGATAGCCTTAATCCGGTATTAGATTGGGGAGAACCGGGCAGTTGGGAAGATTCTGCTGTTGCGTTTTGTTCGGTAGTCTTTGACGCTACCAATTATGAGTATAAGATGTGGTACACTGGTATTGATGTAAGTGTGGAAGCACATATCGGCTATGCAACAAGTTCTACGATCGGAATTAATGAAAATACAATTGTACAAACACAAGACTATCTGCATCAGAATTACCCCAATCCCTTTAATCCGGAAACTACTATTAGCTATCAGCTTCCAGAGAATAGTAAGGTGGAGTTAATAGTTTATAACCTAAAAGGACAGAAGGTGAAAACACTTATCAATGAACTACTCTCTGCAGGAGAGCACTCTGTTATCTGGGATGGCAGGGATTCTAATGGTAATCGAGTCGGTTCAGGAATATATTTCTATAAAATGAAAACAGATAACCATGAAGAAACCAAAAAGATGATACTTATGAAGTAGTTCCTCACCCCCTCTTTAATTCTCCCCCATATTTAGGGGGAGATAGTGGGGGTTAAAAGCAGGTGATTACCAGAAAGTTAAGAAGATGTTGTTGGTGAAGTAAATAATGAAAATAACATTAATATTCGGATTTTTCTCATTTTTTTCAAGGTTTTTGGAACTCAGCATTAAGAATCTTATGAAATGTTATTAAGTGAAGATATAAGGATATTATACTTCAAGGTTCACAGTTGGACAGTGATGTTAGGTCCGCGTTGAAGTGATGTCGTGGCTTGGGGAGGAAACTATGTTCAAAGCTATAACACTCACGATTTGTCTGATAGCAGGAACATGCCAGATAACATTTGCCCAGATAAGTCAACCGTACGAATCGAAATCAACCATTACAGCCGTTAAGTACTCGGTTTACGGAACAGTTATCCCGATTGTGGTTGGAGGAACTTGTATGTTGGCTGCTTCTGAGGATGACATAACCACGTTTGTTATCGGTTTACAAGTAGGATCGCTCGGAGCTGTGGCAGGTCCGGGATTAGGGCACGCTTATGCCGGTCGCTGGGAGCACTTTGCTCTGGGTAGTCTGGTGAGGACGGTGGGAGCCATATTCATAGCCTCAGGGATTATCGAACTTATCGGAGTATACGAAGAGGGGAAAAGCAGCGGAGCACCTGCACTAACCTTTGGTTGTGCTATCTACTTATGGAGTGCGATCCATGACTTCAGAACTCTGGACAGATCGGTAAAGCGGTACAACCAGAGGCATACAGGCACCACCATTAGTGTCAATCCAATATACTATGCCAGCAAGAATGCACCCGGTATCGTCGTCAGTGTCAGTTTCTGAAAACCGATGAATTTGAGAAAAAAAGAGAGATGATACTTCTGAAATAGTTTCAGATAATAAAAGAATAGACATTTTGCTTATTCAGGTCAAATTGACCGTGTGCTCGAAAAATACGGGTTTTAAACAGGTCATTTGACCTGAATTTTGTATAAAATTTCAGGAGGATATAAATGCAGGAGAAGAAACCGAAAAACAAACTGGGTTTAAAATTACTGATTATCGGAGCGTTAATTCTGGTACTTCTTATTCCCGGTGCAATGATAATGTCTCTGATTCGTGAAAGGCAGATAAGAAGAGATGATGCGGTCTTTGAGGTTAGCGAAAAATGGGGACAGGAACAGACTGTTTCCGGTCCTGTAATATCAATTCCTTTTAAGACATTTTTTAAAGACAAGAAAGGTAATTGGACTGTTTATACTCATTATGCTCATTTTTTACCAGATGATTTGTCAATTGAAGCTATGGTAAATCCGGAAATCCGTTATAGAGGGATTTATGAAGTGGTTTTGTATAATACTTCTTTAAAATTAAAAGGAAACTTCTCATCGATAAATATGAAAAAATTCAGCATTCCTGCTAAAGACATTCTCTGGCAAGAATCTTTTCTCTCTGTGGGAATCACTCACATGAAGGGTATCAAGGAATCGATCATAGTTAATTGGAACGATTCAGAACTCACAGTGAATCCCGGGATCGAATCAAATGATATCCTGGCTTCTGGATTCAGTACAAGAATAAATGTAAAACCTGATAATGAGAATATGGAGTTCTCATTAGAAATTGACCTTAACGGTAGTGGAGGATTGCATTTTGCACCTTTAGGAAATGAAACTAATGTGAATATTGTATCAAATTGGAAAAATCCGAGTTTTATCGGTGAATTCCTACCGGAAAACCGCGAGGTTACTGATGAAGGCTTCTCTGCAAATTGGAAAGTTTTGCAACTAAACAGGAATTATCCTCAGGAATGGATCGGGAATAAATTTAGAATCGAATCATCCACTTTTGGCGTTGAACTACTTCTACCTGTTGATGAATATCAGAAAAATATGAGAACTGTAAAATATGCGATTATGTTCATTTTATTAACTTTTCTTGCATTCTTTATGATGGAAACTTTGAATAAAAAGAAGATCCATCCTTTTCAGTATCTTCTGGTGGGAACAGCTCTGATAATTTTCTATACATTACTACTCTCAATTTCTGAACATCTTTCTTTTAAATATGCATATCTAATTGCCAGTGTTGCCACGATTGCATTAATAACCGCATATACGAAGAGCGTGCTGAAGGATAAAAAATTAACTTCGATCATAGCTTTGATTCTCATCATTCTTTATTGTTTTCTTTATGTGCTCTTACAGCTTCAGGATTATGCTTTGCTTCTGGGAAGTATTGGCTTATTCGTTATCCTGGCAGTTGTGATGTACATCAGCCGTAAAATTGACTGGTATGCCGGTTCAGCATAACCTTAAGCGATCCTTAGCAGGTCGCTATGGCATGATAGTTGGTCAAGTTACATAAGGAGTTTTTCTGTACTTGAAACAAAGAATTATAACTTTACTCTCACTTCTTTTCATAACACCTCTTGGATTTTTGTGTAAATTTTATTCAGGAGTTGGTGCAAAGTGGCTCAATGATTCATTTGGTGGTTTGCTTTATGAAATATTCTGGTGTCTGGTGGTTTTTCTCATCTTACCAAAATTCAAACCGATCAATATTGCTATCGGAGTTTTTATTGTAACCTGTGTTTTGGAAATCATGCAGTTGTGGCACCCACCTTTTTTGGAATTGACACGGAGTAATTTTATCGGAAGAACTGTTATCGGAACATCATTTGTCTGGAGTGATTTTATTTATTATGTGCTGGGTTCTACGCTTGGCTGGTTGTGGTTGGCAAGCATAAGAAAAATTAACGAGCAAAGAAGGGGAAAAACCACAGAGCGCACGGAGAGCACTGAGTAAAAAATTAATATTCATCAGCGTATGTCTGTGCAAGTCTGTGGCAGATTCTTCCTAGTGTCTTGATGGTGAGAAAATGAAAAAATATCTTATTAT
>JAGLWO010000020.1 GCA_023133395.1 Candidatus Cloacimonadota bacterium
ATCTGCAATAATCATGATTTTTACTGGGAAGGAGGTAAAAGCGAAACAGAAATTAAATATCATAAAGCAAAACCCGGACCGAGAGATCATTATTTCACAAACTATCATCTGGAAGAGTTATTCTCTACATTTGAAATGATATATCCCTGGAAATCAAAGAGCTGGTTTTTACTCAATATCAATCCTGAGCAGTCTAGTACGCTTATAGACAGATTTGAGCATAACCCAGCTAATACAGGAGAGATATGCACTGCCATCGATACTGAAAAATTCAAACCTATAAAAGGCGAAAAACGAAGAAAAGAGATTCTATCCCAAATTTCTGAAATACTATCCGGATATAAAAAAGAGTTAACATCCATTTCAATAGATAAGATAATCGAAGATGAAAAGTTTAAATTGCATCCACATCCTTTTATAACAGGCTTTGATGACGATATCCCTATTAATTTTATAAATAATAATTTTATATTATTACAACCTACCAGGATAATAGAAAGAAAATGTATTGAGATTGACTTCGTTTTTTTGAAAAAGTTATTAGAAAAAAGACAAATCAGGAGGTTCTTCGAAAAAGAGAAATATAATAATATTATAATAATTATTACTGGTCCAATAGTTATCGGGCATTATGAGTATTTCTATAAAATTCTTGCTCATTTTAAAGCAATGTTATACAAGATAGATTTAGAATATAGAAATAAGGTTTTTTTGGCTTTTCTGCTCAGTGAAATTGATAAACCTTTATTTATTAAAAGATATGATAATCCGATTAAAATTCATGACATTTTCAGTATTGCTTCTCTTATAACCTTGCCCAGTGAGACTGAGGGGAGAGGTCTTCCTATAATTGAAGCAGCATCATGTGAAGTTCCAATTATTACCAGAAGATATTATCCTGAAGAAGTTTACTCAAAAGTAGTAGGTGAGGATTTGCCTGAAAAAGACAGGTTTAAGGTTTTTGAATTCAGAAATAATGAACTGGATAATAAATTCATCAATGATTTAGTTCAAAGCCTTGGAAAGGATGGATGTGAATTTATGAAACACAATCGTATGGTCGTAAAAAAGAGATATAGTTTTGAACTATTAAAAAATGATCTGGAAAAAGCT
>JAGLWO010000200.1 GCA_023133395.1 Candidatus Cloacimonadota bacterium
CACTACTGGAACCAGAAGCACTACCAGGATTTATGTGAATGTGTCCACAATAGCTCCCTTGATGTTGAACAACATTTGCAATATGAGGTCCTGTGACAGTCCAGCCTGTAAAGTCACCCATTTCAAAATCACCATTTACGAATTGCTGTGCATATACAGTTACAGAAGTTAAAAGAAAAATCGAGAAGATTAAAAATAAAACCTTTACTCTCCTTCCTGATATAATGGAAGGATGTTCATTTTGTTTCAACATTTTTTCCTCCTTGTCCTCCGCAGCTTTCTCGATCTCCAAAGTTTTAACAAAGGAGATAGCATAGGAGGACTGTTTTTTTATTATTTTAATAGCAGACATTTCTTTACTGCTTTATATTTTCCATTTACTTTCAATTTGTAGAAATAAATACCTGACGACACAGGATGGTTGTTTTCATCGGTTCCGTTCCAAACTACATTTCTCGTTCCTAAACCCCTGTTTGGGAACGGATAAAGCGTTTTGATTTTTTGTCCTTTGATATTATAAATTATTATCTCCGTGCTCTCCGTGTGCTCCGTGGTTGAAAAAAATATTGTTGTTTCCAGGTTGAAGGGGTTGGGAAAATTATTCAAATAGTAACCAGATGAGTTTATTACTTGTTCTTCTTCAATTCCTGTAAAAATTTCAGGTTGGATACAACCTGTGTTAAATTGATCGTGCTTGAACATAGGCCAGAATTCGAAATCCGGGAAGAATGCATTATCTGCATCCAGTAACTCAAGATTCCCAGAATTGGAGGAGAAAACCAGTTCGATATCGCCATCGTTGTCCATATCACCCAATGCTGGTGTTGGACTGAATGTTCCGGAACTTCCTTCATCATCAAGATAATATGGATAGCCATCAACAACAGATGCATCGGAATGTAAAGCAAAAATATAATTATGTACTTTTACAACAATTTCAACGTTGGTTGTATCCCCATCAATATCAGCAATAATTGGGGAAGAATTTATATTTCCAGCAGAACCAGGATGATCTAATACAACAGGCCAATTTGTTACAGCATTCCCATCATGATGAAAAGCATAGAGTTTTTCCAAATAAGTAGGATAAGAAACATATCCTCCGATTAATATTTCGAGGTCTTCATCACCATCTATATCCCCCAATGCAGGAGTAGAAAGTCTTCCATAATGAACAGTTACAGGCCAACCGGGTTTTAAGTTCCCTTCAGCGTCAAGAACATACAAGGAATCTTCATTAGTTTCGCTGTAAGCAACAGCAACAATTTCAAGCTGCCCATCATTATCCAGATCGCCAACTGCTGGAGCTGCTTTTACCACTCCGCATGTTTCGAAAGGAAAACCTTCTACAACAGAACCATCCATATTCCAGGCATAAATCTCGAAAGACTCTGGAACAACAGGCCCCTGATAAGTTCCAGCAATAAACTCATATTCTCCATCATTATCAATATCTGCAATTGTAGGGGAACCAATATCTTCAGGAGCAGTGACAGGCCATCCCGGTAAAACAGAACCATCATGATTGATAATATAGAGTGAACTACCCGAGGGATAGATTATTTCCAGCTCTTCATCGTCATCTACGTTGTACAGTACAGGTGATTTATTTGCTCCATAATACAGAGGAAATCCCGGAAGAGAATTACCGAATGAATCCCAAGCATAAAGCGTAGACCAGCTTCCCACAACAAGATCATTTATTCCGTTATTATCAATATCACCTATTGCAGCAGTTGCAGAAAATGGAGAACCGACTTCTATTGGCCAACCGGGCAGGTCATTACCATTAATATCTATAGCATACACAAAACCTGAGGAATAAGGATTTGGTTGATGTCCATACGTGGTCATTATTATGTCTTTGATGCCATTACCATCCAAATCAGCAATTTTAAGAGAGGAAAGAACAGGAGATTGAGTATGATAATTCCAATCTCTTTCTCTATTTTCTAAAAGGTTCGTCTGGTTTATGTTTGTTATAAAAAAATCCTCTCTTGTATCCGAAGGCGATGATTTTATAAACTCAACATCACTATGAAGTGAATTATCCCCAACAAAAAAGAATAAAACCAACACAGAAAAAATGAATATTTTTCCTGTTTTCAATTTTCTCTCCAATTTATTTCATTAAAATCGCTTTACGAACTTTCACGATATTATCAGATTTCAATCTATAAAAATAAATACCACTGCTAACAGAATTTCCGTTATCATCCGTACCGTTCCATATAATCGCATGTTCACCAGCAAGTTGTATGCCACTAACCAGGGTTCGAACTTTTTGCCCTGTAACGTTAAAGATAGCAAGTTTAGCTTCTCCTGCATCAGAAAGATAATAAGTGATGTGGGTTTCAGGATTAAATGGATTGGGATAGTTCGGATAAAGAGTTAGCTGCGGATACAATTTTTTCAGCTCATCTTCTGGTATATCACTGGGCACATTCTGATAAAGTTCAATATTAACATGTAGTTCTTCAGTCATCGTTAATTTTTCTTCATTAGAGAACACAGCATACCAGGAATCTGAACTTGGGAGAACGAAATCTACATAATTCGCAGTATTGTTTTGATTGATTTCAAATGCTTCGAAACTCTGACTACTCATATAACTATTGAAATTATCTTCATCACAGATAAAGAAGTCGATATGACCGGGTGAGCTTGATTTTGAGAACTCGTTATAATCATCAAAATTAGTACCATATAAAATCTCATTTGGAAGCTCATAATTCACAACGATACGATAATCATCAGTTGGGTTAGCTGGAGGAGAATCTGGAGAAATATCCAGAACCGGCATTGTGCCCGGCAGGGTAACATTCCAATTATAAAAAATTCCAGGTCCACTATTTGTAATTACAGTTTCCATACCGGATGCAGGATAATTCCCAATACTACTTGTAACCTGGGCAGTATAAGTTCGGTCGTCACCAAGAATAAATTGTTTTTGACCATTATAATCAGTCCAACCTGCAGTACAACCCCAACTTACACATGGGCTGCTGTATATCTTAATCCTTGCACCATCAACGGGATTTCCGTTATTATCTACCACATTAACACTGAGAGTACAGACTTCTGTATATTTTTCCGTTGTATCCCAGATGAAGCTATCTCCCCGCCAGTTGAATGCAGAGGCTACATGCCAACCCCAGTTCTCGTAACCTCCCGGATTATCAACGAATGTATTAACAGGTTCCCAAGCAACCCAGCGTCTATCCCAGAATTCATTTATTTTATGATTATCACTATACATCACATTAACTGTTGCTGGAATAAGTGATGCTCTCGCTGCTGCGGAAGTTAAATAGGAATGAACACTGCAAGTACCGATATGTTGTCTGTAAATCCGCACCGGTTGGTCGTGATGTGGATTCGACTGGAATGTCATTACATCCTGAATCCATTGAGTGACAGCACCAACAGCACCATTATCAGTTGTATTCTGCTCACATTTCCATAATACATTACATGTGTCCAGATAAGTCTCCAATGATGTATACCCGGGATCACTGTGGTTCATTAAGAATTGTCTCCAGAATACTCCTGTAGGTGGACTTGCAGGATTTCCTGTATCTGGATTTATATAATTAGGAACCTCTTTATGCAATTTCGGATGAACAATATACCAATAATAAATTTCCCTTGGAAGCTCAAACTCTTCAATAACTCCATCTTCCAAAACTTGGTATAAAGTTGTTGAGTAATAGTCATCACCTTCATAATCAATAATTTCTACATAATCGAGCGAGTAAGAGGTCATATAAACAAAATAAACATTTTCCAATAATACTTCCGTATCCATAGAGCTGGTAAGCGTCTGGGGAGCGATGTGTGCCACTTCAAAACAGATTTCGTCAATAAAAGGAGATGTTGCATTAATAATTAAACCTGCATATAAATTCTGTGTGTTCTCATCGAGTCTGCGAAAGTTATCCCTCAAATCCATTTTAAGCCAGTCAGGAGCGATCTCTACTGCAGTTTCAGCATCATCTGTAAGATTATCCGATGGCAATGTTAAAACAAGGAAATTAGTATTAGACTGAACTGAAACGTAACATTTTTCCCCAGCTGGAAGCAGTTTGGAAAAAGATGTGGAATCAACCAGTGACCATTCTGCAAAAATAGCAGTTGAAATGAAAATAAAAAAAATACAAAATACTACAACCTTTAAACAATTTTTCATAATTTTCTCCTTTTTTTATTCTTTATTAATCGAAAAAACTTTTTTATCATCTCATTAATTCCCAAAATAGTTATCACTTTGCCAGAATCTTTTTTACTCCTGACAAATTTCATTTTCTATTAAAGTCGTGTAAAGAATTTTTTATTTATAAATATTTTTGTTTCTTATTAAAAATCAAATTAATATGGGTTAGAAATAAATTTCGTCAGTTAAGTTGGTTCGATTGTTTCGATTTAACTTTATATTTATTAAACACCGTCTCGGTATTTATTTTAATGATCGGGACGGTCATTAAACATTTCAATCAACCGGGACAGTTGATCGAACAGAGAAATTTAACCCCATCCTCAATCCTTCCCCTTTGATAAATGGGAAGGAAGGCTAAGAAAAGAAAGTGTGTTATTTTAATAGCAAACATTTCCTACTTGCTAT
>JAGLWO010000201.1 GCA_023133395.1 Candidatus Cloacimonadota bacterium
CTTCCTTTTCTCTTCCAAAATCAATTGTAAAATCATTTCCTTCCCAATCAGCTTTTAAATGTAAATCCTGGATTTTAAATTTTGAATTTTTAATGTTTATATCACTGAGAACCACAGAAGCGAAGAGTTTTTGGTCGAAAAGAATTTCAGAAGTTAGATCACCTTTGATTTCAATACCATTGTTCTTCCAATATAAATTATCCGAATACAGATTAAAATTAAAGTCTTTTCCAATATCGTACTTTCCATCACCCTGCAATAAATTTTCTTCCCAGATCAGGTTGTTCAGTTTCAGAAAAATAGTTCTATCCTGCAGTTCAGCAGTCAGGTTAATATCACTTAACTTCTGTTTAGCTATCACAATCTCATTAGATATAATTTCTGCACTGATTTCAGGTTCAGAAACCTTACCACTTACATTGAGAACAATTGATAGTTTACCATCTAAAAATTTAAAATATTTAGATAAAGGAATATTATTTATTTTAAAATCTGCTTTGACATGACGGTTCTTTGTGAAAACTTCATTTAATTCGACATTTCCTTGGATTCTATTTCCATCGAAGAAAAAATCTTCTAATTCCACTTTTGCAGATTTATCATCTCCAGAAAGATTAATGGTTTTACAATTTATATCTCTACCAGATATTTTAGTTCTGATATTCTTCAAATCCGCAGTATAAAACAGAGTTTTATCTTTATATTCAAGGTTAAAATCCAAATTAGAAGAAATTTGTTTTATAACTGGCAGTTTAAGTTCTTCCGGAAAAAAATCCATAATTTTAAAGGAAGCAAACTCAATATTTCCTTTCTTTAAAAGAAGTTCAGCTTCAAGATTGGATATATCTCCAGATTTTGCATTTAAATTTATATTGGATTGAGAAGTGTTCACAATTGAGATATTAATATTTTCCCAGGTATTTTTGAATTCTATGGAATTACTTGCATATTCGACTGCTACTTTCCCATTGTAAATATCTAATGCTTTGAAGTATCTGGTGATATCAGGTATTTTAGATTTTTCTTTTCTCTTCTTCCTTGATTTTGGAACCACTTTATACTTAAAATTTGGCTCATATACTTTGATATGCTTTATAGACCTTAAATTCTTAAAATTTGAAAAAACAAGTTTAAGAAGATTGTATTCCACGTATAATTGTTTTATTTCTAATTTAAAATTATCAGGATCATTAATCTGTAATCCTATAATTTTCAGTTGTTTATCGTTAAAATTGAAACTTTCTATTTTAACATCAGCTTGTAAAGTTTTCGAGATGTAGCTTGAAAACTTTTTCTGAACCATCTCATCAACTTTTGCTAATCGGACAAGTATGAAAAAAGTTATATTGATAACAAAAACTATCAGTACAATTATTAAAAGCCACTTTTTGCTTTTCACTTAATGATTCCGAATACAATCCTATAATTTTTTAAGAACCCCATTTTCAAGAAGATATTTAATATTCATTTTTTGAACAATCTCCA
>JAGLWO010000202.1 GCA_023133395.1 Candidatus Cloacimonadota bacterium
CAAAAAGAGAATAGAACTCTGGAGGAAGAATTACAGGTGCTTTTTTTACATGGAGTCTTGCATTTGCTCGGATACGATCATCTTTCGACATTAAAGAACAAAACTATGAGAATAAGAGAAAAAAAATATCAGGAAAAATTAAAGGAGAAATTTAGAACTCGTGGATGATAGTTTCGCGTTTATAGCTATAATTGGCTTCTTGCTTTTATCTGCCTTTTTTTCAGGTTCGGAAACAGCTTTCTTTTCTTTATCAAAAATTCAATTAAAGAAAATTGAAAAAAAGAAAACCCGAAGTTCAAAGCGCATATTTCGATTACTGAAAAATCCAAGAGAACTTTTAATAATTATATTACTTGGAAACACTATTGTAAATGTAGCTGCTGCCTCTACTGCTGCAATAATTGCAATCAGTATCGGAAATAAATACCTAAGCCATTTACCTCAATCATTGATAATGGCAGTGGAAATCTGTGTCATGACGATTTTACTTTTAATATTCGGGGAAATTACACCCAAATTGGTATCTTTTTCTTCTCCTGAGAAAGTAGCTCGATTTTCCAGTTTCTTTCTCGAAATAATTAAGTACCTGCTCTGGCCGATTATTAAAATACTTGAGTTTATAAGTTCCTTATTTTCTACGAGAAAAGATACATTACAACCTGCAAATCTAACTTCAGAGGATTTTAAAAACCTTATCAAATCCAAAGCCACTCGGGACTCCTTGGAAGAAAACGAGAAAAAAATCATAACAAGCATTTTCCGATTCTCTTCTACTTTAGCAAAAGAAATTATGATCCCTCGTGTAGATATTATCGCTATTGATTCCTCAGAAGGATTAACAAAGGTTAAAGAACAAATTATTAAATCAGGTCATTCAAAAATTCCAATATATAAACAGAATATCGATAATGTTATCGGTGTTGTTTATGCAAAAGATATCATTCTGAACCCGATAAAAAAAGCCTTAACATCATTTATTCGACCTCCTTTGTTTATAACCGAAAATGTAAAGATACAGAACTTACTTAACCAGTTCAAAAGTACAAAAATACAAATAGCTGTTGTAGTGGACGAATACGGTGGCACTTCAGGTCTTCTGACACTGGAGGATATTCTTGAAGAACTCGTTGGTGAGATTATGGATGAATATGATAAAGAGAAACCGATGTTCTCCAAGCTATCAGAAAATGAATATCTAATCAGTGGAATGTATTCAATAACTGAATTGAATGAGAAATTCAACTTAAATATCGATGAGGATGAATACGATAATCTTGCCGAATTCCTCTATGATAATTTCAATAAAGTTCCACAAAAGGACGAGAGTTTTATTTACAAAGATAGTGTTGAATTCATAATTACAAGTATCAAAGCTCAGCGTATTCAATATGCAAAAATGAAATTAATAAAACATTCTGATGAAACTGAAAATTAAACATCTTTTTTTAATTTTTTTATTTATATTAATTTATTCTTTTCTAAATTCAGAACAAATAGACCTTTCCATCAAATACCTTGGAATTAAAGTCGTTAAAGTTAGAATAACCGATATCAATAACATTCTTGAAATCAGGGCAAAATCCACTTCCATAGCAAGTATTGCATCGAAAATGGATAATCTTTATTTATCTGAATATTCAGATAATTATCTTCCTACAAGATATGAAAAAAAAATAAATCAGAAAAAGTACGTTGAAGATAGAATTACTCTATATGATAGAGAGAATTTAATCGCAAATAGAACGAGTTACATTAATCCGGATAAAAGCTGTGAATATAGTATAAAATCTACAAGTCGAGATTTTTTCTCAGCACTCTTTTATCTTCGTAATACTATAGATCTAAATCAAGGATATATGTGGATCGATGCCAATAAACTTATCTGGAAAGCTGAGTACAGGATTCTTGGAAATGAAATCATAAGGACTCCTTTGGGAAGAATAAGTACAATCAAAGTTGAAATTAAATGCTTTAAAATTTCCCCGGGTTCTAAAGAGCGCAGTGATATGCTCACAAATAATTTAGTTGATGAAGAAAAGTCACTCTTCTTCTGGTTTACTGATGATGAAAAAAGAATTCCTGTAAAAGCTAAATTCGCAATGAAGCCATTTGCTGTAGTTTGGAAACTGGAAGAATATCAGGAGTAAAGACTAAAGATAAAAGGAATAAAGATAAAAATTTCGAATCTAAAAACTTATAAAATCTTGTTTATTTTCTGGTCGATTGTAATTCTTACCTTAACATCAATTCCAAAACTGAAAACCCCGGCTGATGAACTTTTTAATATTGATAAAATAGCTCATTTCGGAGTTTACTTAATATTCGCATATTTGTTCATAAAAATGCATCTCAAAGAGAATCTAATCAAAACCCTGAGAATTTTGTGGATACTGGCAATCATCGTACCTATTTTTGATGAAGTGCACCAGATCCCGATTCCCGGTAGGCAATTCTCATTCTGGGATATAATCGCAGATTTCCTGGGTTTCCTGGCTGTTCTCCTGCTTTTTACTTACAGGAAAAAACCAAAGACTAGAGAAACTAAATCTTAACTACTCTTCTGCTTTTACTCTTTTTAATGTAACCACAACTTCGTATCTGAAAGGTGGTTTTTGCCATATCTGTTTTTTGATGTACTTCTGCGGGTTTTTCATGATCTCTTTTTCTGTCACTTCGATGTACTGGTTTTCACCGGTTACAATCCAGAATTTTTTTTCACCTTTGTTAATTACTTTTGCGATTGGCATAAGCTCTCCTACTAATTCATAATTTGGATGTCTCTCTACAAAATCAAGTAAGATCCTAAGACTGATCTTTTGCTTGTATACTTTACAATAACGCCTGTATTCACAACTGGCAGCACAAACTATCAAGTCTGTGAACTGTTTGTTCCTGGGGCAAATTACCAGGTTCCTATTTTCTCTTACTTGTCTTCTCAATTTTATTTATATCAACTTATAATTTTTTAAAATTTGTTTCAGTTTCTTTAAATTTTCATCTTTAAGATAATACAAAGGGAGCCGAAGTTCCTTCTCGATCATTCCCATTAAATGCAGAGATTCTTTAACCGGGATGGGATTAGTTTCTATAAACATTGCATTATTAATTTCAATAAGTTCTTTGTGAATTTCCAAAGCCACATCGTATTTTCCTTTCAGACAAAGATCAACCAGGTCATGAACTTTTTGAGGAACGATATTAGCTGTTACAGAGATAGCACCCTTCCCCCCGCAACACATTATAGGAAGATTCAGTGCATCCTCACCAGACATTACTGAAAAATCTTCATTAGTGTATTTTACGATCTTTGAAAGTTGAACCAGATCTCCACTGGCTTCCTTTATTCCAACTATACTTTTAAATTCATTTGCCAGTTTAACGGTTGTATCTGCATCGATATTAACACCTGT
>JAGLWO010000203.1 GCA_023133395.1 Candidatus Cloacimonadota bacterium
GTTTCCGATGTAATGGGATATGGATTCCGCAGTAGAAACCTTGATCTGACAGCAAAGGAATGACAAATACTTTTTTTTATTTGACAATAAATTACTTAGAAATCAAATACTGTCTTAGTTGAATCGAGAAATAATTCATTAATAAAATTACATAACAACATTGGAATTAATTAGAAATTTGAAGTTTGAATAACAGAGAAGGAGGAACAAATGAAAAGGTTTTACCTCTTTATCCTTGCAATTCTGGTTTTATTTGCATGTACAGATACAGTAACCTCACCTGATGATTCTGTTGATTATGCAAGATCAGATTCATTAGCAGATGCAGTTGATGAAGAACTTATTGCTGCCAATCTGAGATTTGCGATAAATGTATTTAAGAAACTTGATGAGAATAGTGAAGAAAATGAAAATATTTTCATCTCACCCCTCAGTTTATCAGTTGCCCTCGCAATGACCTATAACGGAGCAGATGGAGAAACCAAAGATGCTATGGCAACCACTTTAGAGCTACAAAACTTAAGCCTGGATTGGGTGAATGAAGAATATCTGACATTGATCCAAAGCTTCCAGGGATGTGATACTGATGTGGATTTATGTACAGCAAATTCAATATGGATAAGGCTTGGTTTTCCGGTTAAGCAGGATTTCATTAATGCTGTTGAAACTTATTATCTTTCCGAAGTCTTTAATCTCGATTTTTTAGATCCTAACGCACCTGATATTATAAATAGCTGGGTTGAAGAAAATACAAATGGGAAAATAACAAACATGATTCAACAAATTATCCCTGCAGAAGTGATGTTTTTAATAAATGCTCTTTACTTCCTGGGAAACTGGAAGTATGAATTTGATGAATCTGATACTCAGGTAGAAGATTTTTTCCTTCCTGATGGTTCTCTTAAACCAGTTCCAATGATGAAAAACTCGGGGAATGATTACTATTATTTCGGAGAAGATAGTTTCTTTTCTGTAAGAATGCCCTATGGTCGAGACAAAATTGCGATGTATATTTTCTTACCAAATTATTTTACTTATAACCTTGATGATTTCTTTGAAATTCTGAATGCGGATAACTGGAATAACTGGATGTGTTCTTATGATTCTTTATCATATCCCTTTGATGATGATATGTTCAAAATTCCCAAATTTAAGCTGGAATACGAGAAAATATTTAATGATATCCTAATAGATTTAGGAATGGGTGTGGCGTTTACACCATCCGCAAATTTCAGTGGAATAACAGACGAACCTTTATGGATTAATTACGTAAAACAAAAAGCTTATATCGAAGTTAATGAACAGGGAACCGAAGCTGCCGCTGCAACAATGGTAAGCATGGCTTCAGGTATTCTACCAGGTTTTATTGCAAACCGTCCCTTCTTCTTTGTAATTCAAGATGACAGGTCTGGAGCAATTCTCTTCATGGGAAAAATAGTTGATCCGAGTTATGAATAAATAATGAACCTTCACATAGTGTAAATTTTTATGGTTCAAGTTTCAAACTTGAACCAGCATGTAAGTATATTAAAAATCAGAAAAAGCAAATGAGCTTATAAAGAAGATTAAAGGTTAACCAACGTGCAAATTATAATATTTGATATAAAAGATATATTATGCATTTTATAGATTGTTGAAAGGTTACTAAAGACGAAGACTGATTCAAGTTACTTAAATGTATACTAATTACATAAGGAATAATTAAGTGAAAAGAGAAAAATGAACATCCCCAAAAAAGCCAAAAAACTTAATGAGTATGTTAATACTTTATCTGATTTCAAGATATACAAAATTGATGATGATTATAATCACTTGGGTGCTACTCTTGCGGATGCTATATTACAGGCAAACAGAAATTTTGAAATACATATCAGACCCAGAATAAAACGTATACAAAAGTTATACTCGAAAGCATATAACCTTGAAGGTCTTAAAGAAGTCTTAAAAAATACAAGTATTAATGAATTCCTAAATCTAAGGGGTAATGTTAGAGTTAAATGTTTTCTGGATCTCATAAACTTATGTTCAGTGGAAAATATTAAAACAGAATCTGACCTTCATGATTGGCTTTGTGATTCAAACAACCTGAATAAACTAAGAAATATCAAAGGTATTGGTCCAAAAACAGTTGATTATCTAAAAATCCTGGTTGGTATAGAAACT
Source organism: Candidatus Cloacimonadota bacterium (assembly GCA_023133395.1). Taxonomy (GTDB): domain Bacteria; phylum Cloacimonadota; class Cloacimonadia; order Cloacimonadales; family TCS61; genus JACNIV01. The sequence goes on from JAGLWO010000203.1 coordinate 2,164, forward strand.
ACCGCTGTTGACAGGCATCTTCTGAAGTTTATAGAAAATGCCCAAATCAAAATATCAGGCTATGATGAAGCACATAGAATCATAAATACAACTGCTGATCTATTAAACGTTAACCGATCTGATTTTGATCATAGTATTTGGAAGTATATGACAGAAAAAAAGAAGAACTATAAGAAAGAATTAAACTGTAAAAAAAACAAATGACATCTGCCGTTTTGAGGTTCTATTTCTCCTGTAAGAAAAATAATCCTCATTCTCAAAAGTACAGATTGCGTGGTTAATAATATTATCGGTGGGGATATCTTCCTGCAGGAGTTGTTCGATTACAACTTTTTTCAAATCGAGTTTAAACTGCTTTTGAGGAACATTGGTTTCATTCAAAAATTGATCAAATACTTTACGGTCGACTTTATAATGTTCCCGGCAAATTGCAGGTCCAATTTCCACTAAAATCGAAGAAGGATTTGCTCCAAGCTTCTTCATACCTTGGATCATTTTCCTAACTATATTTACCTGAACTCCTTCTCTTCCTGAATGTATTGTGCCGATTATTTTCTTCTCCGGTTCAAACAATAATATAGGCAGGCAATCTGCTGTTTTCACAGCAAGGATTATATTTTTCTCTTTTGTAATTAATCCATCAACCCCGAGGAAAATTTTGATCTTTTCATTATCTTTAAAATCTGATTTCTTAACAACATGAATATTATTCCCATGAACCTGCTCTGCTATTGCAATTAAGGTTCCAGTAAAATTTTCAATTCCTGAGACCCATTCAGGAAATCTGTTGTATTCCAGATGAATATCACCAAATTTTGCTATAATTTTGTTTAAGGTAAATGCATTTATCAAAGCCATATTTTCAACATAATTGTAGAATACTTGCTAAGTTGTTCTCTTATACAAGCTGGAAGATTGTGTTACTTACGGATAGATCCTGTTTATCAACCTTGGGAAGGGTATTACCTCTCGGATATGACGAATTCCACTCATCCACTGGATAAGTCGTTCCAGACCAACTCCAAAACCGCTATGAGGAACAGAGCCATACTTACGCAGGTCCAGGAACCACTGGTAATCTTTAAGGTCATAACCTTCTTTTTTAATTCTTGCCAACAGGATATCGTGATCATCTTCACGCTGCGAGCCACCTATAATTTCACCAAATCCCTCAGGTGCAATTAAATCCGCACCAAGTACCAGGTCTGGGTTTTCAGGGTCACGTTTCATATAGAACGATTTTATCTCTTTAGGCCATTTCTCCACAAAGATAGGAACTTCGGAATCCTCTGTTACTCTATCTTCTTCAACAGCTCCAAAATCGTCTTTATAACCAATATCCACTCCCTTACTTTTCAGAAAATCTATTGCTTGCCGGTGAGTGATTATCTTAAAAGGAGCATCTGCTTTTTTCAACTTCTTAATATCTCTTTCCAGGATTTGTAGTTCATTCTTATTTCTTCTGAGAACAGAACGAATTACAAAGCGGATAAGTTCTTCCTGTATTTTCATATTTTCTTTATGTTCCACAAAAGCAGCTTCTGCATCCATCATCCAGAATTCTGTAAGGTGTTTACGTGTTTTAGATTTTTCTGCTCTGAAAACCGGACCGAAATCGTAAACTTTTCCCAGGCTCATTATTCCTGCTTCTAAGTAAAGCTGCCCGGATTGGGAAAGAAATGCAGAACTCAGGTCAAAATATGGAACTTTAAAAAGTGTGGTTGTACCTTCGCTGGCATTGGGAGTTAGAATTGGAGAATCGAACTTGCAAAAGCCTTCATTGTTCAGATATTCACAAATAGCAAAATACACTGTATGCCGTATTTTCATCACAGCATACTGCTTTCGGGAACGCAGCCACAGGTGACGCTGAGAAAGCAGGAAATCAGGACCGTGTTCTTTCTTTGCAATTGGATATTCCTCTGCCAGTTGAATTATCTTCAATTCTTTTAAATGAAATTCATACTCATCTTTCCTTTTGGGATGCTTTTGGGGAATTCCTGTAATTTCTATAGAAGATTCCAGAGTCAGTTTTTTTACTTCTTCAAACATCGCTTCACCCATATCCGGT
>JAGLWO010000204.1 GCA_023133395.1 Candidatus Cloacimonadota bacterium
ATCTGATTTGGATCATCTTCAAGCTGCCTGATAACATCAGTGTGAAGATAGCGGGTAAATATCTTGCGGATCTCACGTTTTGATTTGCCTTCCAGAAGATAACTGACAGTATTCACAAAAAGGTATGAAAAAACAAAACTTATAGATTGCATCGTGAAATTCAACAAGATCCTGTTGTATTTCCATAAGATATAATTCACAGCAACTATAACGAGAAGAATTACAAGTACAAAAATGTTCGCTTTCCTAGGTTTGAGATTTGTAATCAGAAACAGAATAAGATAGATAATAAAAAGAGTAATAAGAAAATTTATCCATCCTGGAACAACCTTAATAAAATCCTGATTAAGATAATTGCTGAGAGCAGTTGCCCAGATTTCCATACCTGGCATAACCTTTGAATAAGGATTGGTCTTGAGGTCCATCAACCCTGCTGCAGTTGCACCAATAACAATGTATTTATCTTTGAATGTTCCCAGAGCTATGATTGGTTCAGTACCGGAAACAACTGCAGATGCAGAAGCAATTACAGCTCTGAAAGGATAAGTAGTAAAAGGTTCGATTCCATACCAGTTAAGAAGATATTTTCCGCTTTTATCGACAGGTATTTTTATCTCGTTAATCTTTATTTTCCGGTCTGTAATTTCAATTTTCCCGGTTTCATCCTGCCCTTCAATCCATACACAAAATGCCATCTGAGGAAGAATATCTTCATCCAATCTAAAAAGCATCGCTACCCTTCTGATGACTCCATCAGCATCAGGAGAGGAATTTATAATACCAATGTATTTTGTGACTTGAATAAAAGCATCAATGGGTGCTCTGACTCCGTTATATTTATATAAACTTGTTTTCTCTTCCTTAGAAATTGGGATAGAGAATTCTGCTAAACTTGGATGTATATAGGTCGAATCAAGTAAAAGCTGCGTTCCAAGATAGACATTGTCATTATTTTCGATAGCATCTGCAAACATACCATCGGTTTCTTCAGCATAGGTTTCTTCCCGATCAATATCAGGTTCATAGAACTGCATATCAAAGATGACAGCTTTTGCTCCGGCTTTTGTGAAATAATCTACAGCATAACTATAGAAAGAACGAGGCCAGGGCCAGGAAATTCCATTCTCTATGAAAAAGTCCAAACTGTAATCATCGATTGCTACGAGAACAATATTGGTATCAGCTTTCTCTGGAACTGGATCCAGTCTAAAACGGGAATCAAGAAATTTATGTTCGGTTTCCTGTAAAAATGGAATAAAACAAACCAAAAAAATAAGTGTTGTTAAAATCACCGCAGTCGGAAGCAGGATATACCATTTCTTATAAAGTTTGGAAAGCCTGATCTTATGCGATTTTTCTTTCATTTACTTATTAATTTCATCAAAGTCGGAATCATATCTTCCGAGATTTCATCAGCAGCTTTTTCAAATGCTTTCAAACCCGCTTTTTCAAAGTTCAGTCCCTGCCCACTAACATTATTGAGCGA
>JAGLWO010000205.1 GCA_023133395.1 Candidatus Cloacimonadota bacterium
GACTCTACCCAGAGAACCGGTGATGTAACCTGGTCAGAAAGATTTTTCCTGATAGTTTCAGGATCGGTCGCAGGTTTTGCATTTACATTAGCGATTACAGGAATATCAGTTCGAGAAAAATTGATTTTTTCCATTTCTTCAGCAAGCCAGATTCCGGCTTTTTCTATAAGAGGAGAATGGAAGGGACCTCCGACCACAAGTGGGACTACTCTTTTTGCACCTTGATTTTCAGCAAGTTCACACGCTTTATTTACGCCCGCTTTTGAGCCTGAAATAACAGTCTGAACTGATGTGTTAAAGTTAGCGGCTATCACGATTCCCTCTGAGGATGCATCTTTACATATTTGTTTTACAGTTTCGGAATCCGGACCGATAATTGCAGCCATGGCAAAAGGTTTACCCTCGTTAGCTTTTATCATGAATTCACCACGTTTATGAACAATATACATGGCATCTTCAAGACTTAGAACACCATTTGCCACTAATGCAGAGAATTCACCTAGAGAATGCCCTGCAACTAGATTCGGTTTTATGCCAATTTCGTTTAAAACCGTTTTTAGAGCTACAATACTATGAAATAAAATCGCTGGTTGGGTAAATTTTGTTTCTTTCAGTTTTTCTTCAGGACCTTCCTTCATGATCTTGAAAAGTTCGGTTCCATTTTTTTCATCGAAATTTTTTAATATATTTTCATATTCAGGTTTTTGCTCAATAAAATCCATTGCCATTCCAATATATTGAGCTCCCTGTCCTGGAAATATAAAAGCAATTTTTCCCATTATTACCTCTAAATTATAATCTTATAAGTAGACTTCCGTAAGTTAAACCTGCACCAAAAGAAGCCATCAAAATTAAATCTCCATGCCTGATTTTTCCACTCCGAATTGCTTCATCTAAAGCAATTGGAATTGTAGCAGCAGAAGTATTTCCATATTTTTCTATGTTTACAATTACATTATTTGGGTCAATTTTTAATCTTTTACCTAAGGCTTGAATAATGCGCATATTTGCTTGGTGGGTGATAAGCCAATCTATACTCTTGATATCCATTTTGTTTCTATGTAAAAGAAGTTCACATGCAATCTGCATAGATTTAACAGCGAGTTTGAATATCTTATTTCCTTCCATATAGAGTGTGTGAAGATTCTTTTCAACGGATTCTTTAGAAGCTGGCATCTTAGAACCACCTGCAGTTTGAATTAATAAATCATAGTGAGTGCCATCAGCAGTAATTTCTGTATCTATGAATCTGGAGATATCTTTCGGTTCTGCTCTTGATATAATTGTTGCACCTGCACCATCACCAAAAAGAATACATGTATTCCTATCATTCCAGTTTGTTATTCTGGTTAGAATTTCAACACCGATAACAAGAACATTTTTTACAATCCCATTTTCAATATATTGTTTAGCAATATTGGTACCATATATCCACCCACTGCATCCTGCTGAGATATCAAAAGCTGGGATATTTTTAAGACCTAGTTTTTTCTGAAGTATACATGAAGTTGAGGGGAAAGGATGATCACCAGAAATGGTTCCAATTATGATCATATCAAGGTCTTTTGGCTTTATTTTTGCCTTTTTAATAGCTTTTAAAGATGCCTGATATGCAAGATCGGAAGCAGCTTGTTCTTCAGATGCAATTCTCCTTTCTCTCATTCCTGTTCTGGTGCGAATCCATTCATCGGAGGTATCGACCATCTTTTCAAGATCAAAATTTGTCAGAATTTTTTCTGGCACATAATGACCAGTACCAGCTATTTTTGCATAATAATTAGCAATCATATTTTATAACTCCTCATAATATTCCTTTGTATGTTTAACAAATCCAGACTTGGCTATTTTACAAGCGAATTTCACAGCATTTTTTATAGCCTTTGCATTTGATCTACCATGTGAAACTACAGATATTCCATTTAATCCAACCAATAAAGCACCACCATATTCAGTGTGGTCAAGTTTCTTCTTAATATAAGCATAGACTGGAAAGGAAAGTATAGCCCCAAATTTGGCTACCCAGTCCTTTTTTATTTGTTCTTTCATAATTGAAAATATTGAAAAAGCAGCGCCTTCAACGGTTTTCAACATTATATTTCCAACGAATCCGTCGCATACAACAACATCAACAATACCCTTTAAAAGGTCTTTTCCTTCAATATTACCAATAAAATTGATATCTTTATATTCATCTAATTTCTTATATGTTGATTTTACAAGGTCATTGCCTTTTGTACTCTCTTCACCGATATTTAAAAGAGCAACTTTTGGCTTTTCATTATTAAAAAAAAACTTTGAATATAAACTCCCAAGCATGGCAAATTGTACTA
>JAGLWO010000206.1 GCA_023133395.1 Candidatus Cloacimonadota bacterium
GCAAGGAGAATATCTATTTTAATCTTTTCGCTGGAGGTACCAGAATTATGTTTTTTGTTTTATATGTCTGGATCATTAGCAAAATGAAAGATATACACAGACTTTTCGAATATCATGGAGCAGAGCATAAATCTGTCTTTGCCTATGAAAATGGCAGCAAATTATCGACTAACGAGATACAGCAATTTTCAACTCTTCATCCACGTTGTGGAACCAGTTTTATATTTTTTGTTCTTTTGATAGCGATTTTTATATTTTCTATAGTGGATACGATATTTGCTTATTTCTTTGGTGTTCCATCTATTTTGCTTCGATTGGCTTATCATTTTCTTCTAATTCCTTTTATTTCCGGTATTTCCTATGAAGTTCTTAAACTCTCCGGAAAGAATATCAAACATCCGTTGGTCAAATTGATGACCGCTCCCGGTCTGGCTTTGCAAAGAATAACTACCCAACCACCCGATGATGAACAGATTGAAGTTGCAGTTGTAGCCATGAAATGTGCATTGGAAATGGATTTTTCCCAATATAAAAATCTGATATTTCTTGAGGAAAAATAATGATCCCAAAAGAAAAAATTCAATCACTTAAAACAGAACACACAGAATTAAAAAAAGAAATTTATGATACTGCAAAAATGTCGGACAGGCGTTATTACAGCAAAATTTCCAAACGCTACAAAGAGCTTGAAAACATATTAGGCTGTTACGACAGAGTTCTTGAATTGGAAAAAACTATTTCTGAAAACAAAGAACTAATTAACAATGAAAAAGATGAGGAATTAATAGCATTAGCCCGGGAAGAGATTGAAGATGCTCAAAAAGAACTCGAAGAAAATATTCATAAACTAGAAGAGGTACTCGCTCCCAAAGATTCCAATGATGAGAAAAATGTTATCGTTGAGATAAGAGCTGGTACAGGCGGAGAAGAGGCTGCGATTTTTGTTGCTGACCTTTATCGAATGTATTCCTATTTTGCTGAGAAAAAAGGTTGGGAAAAAACAGTTATTTCTTCCAATCCTACAGGTGTTGGTGGATTCAAGGAAATAATATTTTCTCTTACTGGAGAAAATGTGTATGGAACGATGCGTTTCGAAAGTGGCGTTCACCGTGTTCAGCGTATCCCTATAACCGAATCTCAAGGTAGAGTTCATACTTCTGCAATTTCCGTTGTTGTTCTTCCTGAAGCAGATGAAGTAGATATCGAAATTAATCCTAACGACCTAAAAATAGATGTTTACCGTTCTTCCGGGCATGGTGGTCAAAGTGTAAATACAACTGATTCTGCAGTAAGAATTACCCATCTTGCCACAGGTCTGGTTGTAATCTGTCAGGATGAAAAATCTCAACTTAAGAACAAAAACAAAGCCATGCAGGTTCTACGGTCCAGACTTCTGGATATGGAAATAACAAAACAGGAAACTGAAATTGCCAACAACAGGAAAGCTCAAGTCGGTTCCGGTGATAGAAGTGCTAAAATCAGGACATATAACTTCCCGCAATCTAGAGTAACTGACCATAGAATAAATTTGACATCTTATAAACTGAATAACATTTTGCTCGGCGAACTTGATGAGTTTATTAATGCTCTGAAGCTGGCATACA
>JAGLWO010000207.1 GCA_023133395.1 Candidatus Cloacimonadota bacterium
TGATCGAACCTACAAATATTTGCAACCTCCAGTGTCCTTTGTGTCCTTCCGGGAATGGAACTCTGAAACGTAAAAAAGGATATATGGAATTCTCTACATTTAAAAAAGTGATCGATGAAATAAAAGAAAAATCCTTTATGGTAGTACTCTGGAATCAGGGAGAGTCGTATCTGAACAAAGATTTTTTAAAAATGGTTAAATATGTTTCTGATAATGGATTATTTACACTCGCTTCCACAAATGCCAATATCGATATTCAGGCAGAAGATACTATAAAATCAGGGCTTGATTCGATAATCATTTCTTTGGATGGAACAACTCAGGAAACTTATAATAAATATCGTGTGAATGGAAATCTAAACAGGGTTCTTGAGAATGTACGGGAACTTATTCAGACAAAAAAGAAACTGAAAACAAAGAATCCTCTTATCAGATGGCAGTTTCTCGTGATGAAACATAATGAGCATGAAATCGAAGAGATAAAGAAATTAGCTAAAGAACTCCAAGTTGATAACCTTGAATTGAAAACAGTTCAAATCTATTCCAAAGATGATATTAACAATTTCCTTCCCCAAAACCCTAAATACCGCAGGTATAAAATTAAAGGAAATAACTTTGAATTGAAATTCGGGATAAAAAATCGCTGCCGCCGCATCTGGACAAATGCTGTTGTAAACTGGGATGGAGAAGTTGCTATCTGCTGTTTTGATAAAGATGTGGAATATAAAGTTGGAAATATTAAAAATACTCCTCTCTCAAAACTCTGGAAAAGCGAGAAAATCCATAAAATAAGAAATCAAATTCTAAAAGATAGAAAAGAAATTCCAATATGTAGAAATTGTGGGGAAGGAATTAAATTAAGAATCAAAGAAACCGAAGTTAAGTTTTAATATAACTTTTCTTGATAATATAATATAAACCTGATATCGCTGGTAATACTGAATTTAATATAAAAATCGTCAGGGATGCAGTTATTGCGATTTCAGAAGAGATCTGATATTTTGATAAAACTTCCATAGCGAATTGTTCTCTTAATCCAAGTCCTGCATAAGTTATGGGTATTACATTCGCAAAAAGTATTAATGGGATTGAGATAATAGCAGAAAAAATATGAAATCTTAAAAAATTATTTAATAGCAAAAAATATTGAAATATCGTTAAAGCCATATAGATTCCCTGCATTGAACATATCCTGGGAACAATCTTCAAATATTTCTTAAAATATATTTCAACGCTTTTTTTCTTATGGAGATGTTTGATTAAATAAATCAATAATGGTAAAGACAAAATCAGGATAAATAAGCATATCATCCAGAATAGTTGTGTATGACGAAAATAAAATATAGCAGCAAAACTGGCAAAAAGCAGGTTTATCCAGATCTGGAAGAATTTTTCAACTCCAACAGACATGAACGTCAACATTTTCCTATTATTTACAAAATACATTTTACCGACTACACCATGTCCTCCGGGAATTAAAAACCGAAGTGAGTGACCGATCATAAGGGATCTAAATATCTCTGAATTTTGAGGGATATAATCAGGATTTATTTTAAGATAATGTCCCCAGTTTTTGTATTCTATAAAGATTTTGATTACAGCAATAAGAAGAATAATAATTACTGTTGTGATTCCGATATTTTTAAAAGTATGAATAAGTTGAATGAAATCAATTTTGCGGAAAATAAAAAATAGAATAGTAATCGTGATTATTATTTTTAAGAAGTATATTAATTTATTTTTTACTAATCTCTGCATTATTCAAATGATCTTTATTTCAAAAATTTCTTGACCTTATACTTTATCTTCCATTTACATTCAACCCGATTTTATATATAAGCTTTATTCCGTCAACCAAATAGATTGAAGTTGTGAAGGAGGCATAAATAGGACTTTTACGAGCTATTATTCGACATGGGAATAGACAGGAACAAAGTATTGCACTGACTTTCGATGATGGTCCAGATCCAGTTTATACTGGGAAAATTTTAGATATTCTTGAAAAAAATAAGATCAAAGCTACTTTTTTTGTTACTGGGAAAAAAGCTTTAGAACATCCTGAACTGGTAAAAAGGATATTTTCAAAAGGACATGAAGTTGGAAATCATTCTTTTTCTCATAAAAGCCTAATATTCAAATCTGCTTCTTTTATCCGAAAGGAGATTGAACAAACTGATGAAATTCTCAGGAACCTTGGAATTGAAGGTAATATTCACTTCCGTCCTCCGTATGGAAGAATGCTGTTAACAACGTTTATTTTATTATTAAGGTTAAGGAAAAAGGTAGTCCTCTGGGATAATAATCCTAAAGATTACAAATGTTCATCTTCCAAGGAAATAGTATCAAAGGTTCTAAAAAAATTAAAACAGGGTTCCATTATTGTTCTACATGACGGAGCAAAAAACAGAACTGATACCGTAAAAGCTATTGAGATATTAATTCCTGAATTATTAAAAAGGGATTATATGTTTAAAACAATTTCAGAATTGATTATATAGATTTCCACTCCCACTTTGCAAAAGTTCCCAGCAGAGAGAAGTATATCAAAAAGTATGGATAAATAATAAGGAACGGAATATCCAGTATTCTGAATTTGTATTTATGTTTTACCAGGTTGACTATCCAGAAAAATAATATGCACAGGAAATAAATTATCAAGATTTTCCAGTTATTAAAGAATATCACTTTAATGGGTAAGTATAAATAAAACAGAAGAATTAATATTGAAATAATTTTGAAGAAAGAGGATGACATACCGAACTTTCCATATCTCCGTTTTAACTGATGATTTGAAGTTTTATTTGAAACTGCTTGATGTGTATCTACCAGCTGTTCATGGTTATATGCAATTTTCCATCCTGCTTTGTGAATCAGCTTTAGAAGAAGTTTATCATCACCGGACTGGTAGTGCTTTATTTTTTCGTAACCTCCAATCTCATCGAAAGCTGCTTTTTTTACAGCTAAGTTCCCGCCTGCTGCACTGAAGGGAATACCCAGTCCGATCGTGGAAGCATAAATTGCAGATGACATCTGATTTGAAAATTTTATCAGAGGATTTGTTTTAGTCTCAGAATAATTTCCAACAACCATACCGATGTTATATGAAAAATAATTATTATAACTTTTCAGCCATTCAGGTTTAACAGAGCAATCTGCATCGGTAAAGAGAAAAATTTCGCATTTTGCATTTTCAGCAGCTTTTTTCAACGCAGCTTTTTTACCTTTGTAGTCTGAATGCTTTTCAGATAGATGGAAGTATCTTGCATTTGTATTTTTTATACAGAATTCCTTTATCAGTTCAAGAGAGTTGTCAGTTGATGCATCATCAACTATAATGATCTCAAATTTGTCTTTAGGATAATCTAATTTGTTAAGTGATTTAAAAAGTTTCAGCAGATTTTCTTCTTCGTTCCTGCAGGCAATAAGAATGGAGTAGGAGAGTTCTTTTGGTTTTTTTATTTTCCAGTTACGTAAAATCCCACAGCCCAGAACTAAAAAGAAGAGAGAGACAATTAATACTACTAAATCCATCAATTAATATATTGCCTGGTAGCTGATTATGAATTCTTTTTCCATATCGTTGTCATTAGTTCGGGAAATGTTCATTCCAAACTTTAGTTTATGATGTGCCAGTGGTTGCCAGGTCAGGACAGGAGAGATATATAGTCGGTTTGTAATATTTCCTTCCAGCCAGTGTGTGTCGTTATCTTTTGATTCATCACGCGTTTTATAATTTATACTAAAATCGTTGCCAGTATTTCCTTGTCTGGTTAAAGATGAATGCAAATTGAAATTCAAGTTCTTTTTAAAATCAATATTAAATTCACCAGCGAATTGTATCAGGTTGCTTCCTTCGGGAAATCCAAGCCCGATACCATCGTGGGAGAATTTGTTATGCATGATATTATGAGTATACATCCAGGGACGAACAGCAGTAAATTCCAAGGTTAATATTAAATCTTTGTCCCAATTGAAAGTATAGGAATTTCCTAATTGAAGAGCATATTTATTGCCCCACCAGTCACTGAAGATCTCGCTCTTTTTCAATTCGTCCAAAATGAAGTTGAAATAAATAATATTTTTAGGAATAGGTTTCCAGTTTATACCAGCAAAGATCAGGACATTATCCCTGTTTCGCAGGTTATGTTCTATTGGTCTTAAAAATACATGTGGTAAAAGATAGCTTGGAGAAATGCTTCTATCACCATAAATTACATTCTCTCCCAGGAAAAAGTGGAATCTGGTATTTGGTTTCCAGTCGATCTTATGAATAACAAGGTATTTATCTGTATAATCATTAGTATTATCCGAACTCGTGCTGTCCGGGATTAATGAAGCATGCAGAAAAGATATGGAAAGTGCTTTAAAATTGAATTTACTACTGAAATATCCATAATCGTTGCAGTCATCATTAAGGATTATGCTTCCACCAATATTATTACCCACCTCGTATTTTCCGCGACCTATTGATAGCGACCAGAAGTTTCCCTTTCCGATGTAAGTAATTTTTCCTGTTAAGTTGTCCAGATGGATTTTATCTTCACTATCTGATTTTTGAGTCCAACTATCTATCAGATTTGAGTTTCCCGCATAATCCGTATCTCCTCCAAAATGACCTGCCCACCAATAGCCATAGAAGAATAATCTCTGTTGGATATAACCTGATAGTTTTGCTCCATAATGAACAAAATAATAATTGTTACTGTATTTTGTCACAAAATCACACCCTGTAAGCAGACTGAACCTGAGAAGAGATTTTAAAGGAATTGACGAAGGATGTATCCATGATGAATATGAAGGCTTTTTAATCTTGTCCAGAGTTTTATATTCAAATAATACTGAATTATCTTCTTTATAAAAAAAGAATTTGTGAAGTGATTTTGTAAAATTATTCCAAGAAGAGAATGCAAAATTTTGCTCAGAAAAATTTTCAAGTGGTTCTCTTGTATTATGTAAAAACAGAATTTTTTCATGGATGTTTTTTTCCAGAAAAGAATGAGTGTTATCTGAAGTTACTTCCGGTGTGTTCCAACTAATATCTCTATATTGACCAAAAATAATTACCGGAAGAATCAAATAAAAAAATATAATTCTAAGTCTTTT
>JAGLWO010000208.1 GCA_023133395.1 Candidatus Cloacimonadota bacterium
CTGTAGAAAGCTCTGTTGCTTTAAAAGAATTCGATATTATCGGGTTCACTCTCCAAACCGAACTGACTTACACAAATATTCTTTACATGTTAGAGTTATCTCAAATCCCTTTTTTTTGTAAAGACCGCAGAGAACATGATCCTTTGATATTTGCTGGTGGTCCCGGTGCTGTAAATCCTGAACCTTTAGCTGATTTTTTCGATGGACTTCTTATTGGTGACGGAGAAGAAGCTGTAATAGAGATAAAGAATTCTTTGAAAAAAGACAAACAGAAAACGAGACTAGAAAAATTAAAAAACCTTGGAAAAATCAAAGGTGTTTATATTCCACAACTTTACAAAGAAAATGACGGAAAGATAAAAGCCCGAAAATTCATGGATTTTGATAACAAATCAAAAATCTACCAAAACCAGCTTGTCCCCTGGATGATGCCCACTCATTACCGCTTTGTTTCTGAAATTATGCGTGGGTGTTCCCGGGGCTGTCGGTTCTGCTTTGCCGGAATGTTCTACCGTCCTATTCGAGAACGAGATCCACAAGTTATCCTAAAGCAACTAATAAAAGAAGTAAAAAAATATGGATGGGAAGAAGCTGCACTCACTTCCCTTTCTTCAAGTGACTACACATGCATAAAACCACTCCTGATGGAAATATATAAGAACCTGAATAAAACCAGCCTATCACTGCCATCACTTCGAGTAGACAGCATAGATGATAAACTCACTAAACTTATGAATGCGATGCGACAAACAGGACTTACAATAGCACCAGAAGCAGGTAGCCAGAGATTACGCGATATTATTAATAAAAACATTTCCGAAGAAGAGATTTTAAGAAGTGTGGAAATTGCTCTGAAAAATGGCTGGAAACTTATTAAACTCTATTTTATGATCGGTCTTCCTTTTGAGGAAGATGCTGACATCGATGCATTGATAGAACTTATTTATGAGATTATCCGGGTTTCACAAAAAAAAATAAAAATAAATATTACGATTTCACCTTTTGTGCCAAAACCTTTCACACCTTTCCAATGGGCAAAAATGGAAGATAAAGACATTCTTCTAAAAAAGATTTTTAAAATTAAGAATACATTTCAAAAGTATAGATTCATAAAAATAAAATACCATGAGATAGATGGTTCCATCCTGGAAA
>JAGLWO010000209.1 GCA_023133395.1 Candidatus Cloacimonadota bacterium
AATTTTCCACCACCAATGGGATAGTTTTTTGTCATTTTTTCGATTTTGATAAGTTCCATTTTATACCTCTTTTTTTTATTAGCCACGAATCAACACGAATAATCACTAATATTTTATTTCGACTCGAGAGTAAAGCGTCGAGTCGAGGTGATCTACTCTCATTAACCACTGGCTTTTTAACCTATGAAATCCGCAGGATATTTCATCAGGTCAGCCAGTGGGAGGAGTGACCAAAACACGACATTAACCGTTTCACTTGTCCCGTTAAATCTTTCTTTATTTAACTGGGAACGGTTTACCCTCCTCTATGTTGGTTCAATCGCCTGCCCTATTGTAATTGGGGTCCCGATTGAACCATTAGTTTCTCTTCAACACCGTCTCGGTGTGATTTCACAGGAACAGGATGTATCTCTTTTTTCCACCAACTGATCCGTCTAAACCGGAGTAAACAGTTGGTGGTTAATGAGAAAAAGTTTTTCGTCATATTACCCTTTTATTCAATATTTCACAGATTTATTTTGTCCTATAAACTATCTATATCCAGATTAAAAGATTTTTCTCTATCTATCCACATTCCAGTAGGCAGATCTTCGAATCCGCATTTTTTGTAAAAGTCTCGGTTACCTTCAGTATAAGATAAGAAGAAATATGTACCTTTGAATTTACGCAGTAACATTTTCATCATTTCTTTAGCAATGCCCTTTTTCTGATATTGAGGATTTACTATTACATCGTAAATTCCAGTATAATGATAACCATCGGAAATTGCACGAGCAAAAGCAACCAACGTATCATTGTGATAGGCGGTAACATAATAGGAATTTTTGAAAGCATCCAAAATATCTTCCGGATTTTTATTCCAACCTGCGCTTTTAAATACATTAATAAGTTCTACACCAGTAATTATGTTATTAGCTTTGTAAACAATTTCCATTCTGCTCTCCTTGTGTTTCTTCAGATCTTCAGCAAATTTCCTGATTATATCAAGAGACATTTTTTTGCATCACAATTACTTTAAACAAAATATCTTCAGTATCATTATCTCCGCTGTCTATCAATACTTTCTGTTCTTTCAGGATAGTTAAACCCAGCTCTTCTGCAATTGAATGAATATACTCATCACTGTGTTTGAAAATTGAGATTCCCCAGGCTGATGGAGTTTCAATGTAATCAGGAAGGTTTTCAGAAAATGATTCTTTCTCCTTTGCAGTTTGTGCTGCAAATGTAAATGCGAATATTCCTCCTGGTTGTAGAATTCGAAAAGAATCTTTTATGATCAGCAGCAGATTACCAAAGAAATGAAATACACCACAGCAGATAATATGAGAAAACGTTCTATCAAGATAGGGTAGAGGAACTTGTTGAATATTGTGTCGCTTCAATTCTTTGGCAAAAGATTTTTTCCTGCACTCATTTAGCATAGCTTCAGATCCATCTAAACCAGTTACTTCTAAACCAAATCTGGCAAAGTGAACTGAGCTTAAACCCGTGCCGAGGCCAAGATCAAGCAAGGATTCACCCGGTTCGATATATTCAAAGCACATTCCGAAAAGTACTTCGTTGCTATAACTGTTGTATTCCTTCACCTGAGAATCGTAAGTGCTTGCAAATTCGTCATGACTTTTTAAGTGATCTGTATCTTTCATTATACATCCTTATTTGTAGTAATTTTCCATTTATACTTCATTATTCACTACACTATATTCAATTCAATTCTTCTTCTTCCCCCTGAAAATCTTCTTAATATCCTGACCAATCATGAAAAGACAGGGAACTAAAAGGAGTGTTAGGGGAGTTGCAAAAACCAGTCCCCAACCCATTGCCAGTGCCATCGGAGCCATAAAAAGCGCAGTTCCTCCTAATCCGTATGCTAAAGGTAAAAGTGCAGCAACAGTGGTTAAAGTAGTCATTACTATAGCTCGCAAACGGTCTGCTGTGCTTTCGGAAACAAGTTTTTTTATACTCTCACCAGGTCTTAGCTTTCGCTGTTCATTAATGTGATTAACTAAAACCAGCGAATCATTTACAACAACTCCTGAAAGTCCAATAATTCCCATAATTCCCAAGAAACTGAAAGGTTCTTGATGTAGGGCAAAAGCAATTATCACTCCTGCGATCCCAAAAGGAATTGCAAACATAACAAGAAATGGCTGAGTAACTGAGTTAAATAATAGAACTAATAAAAAATAAATTGCAATTATTGCGATTATTAAAGTTCTGAATAATCCTGCCATGGACTCTTCAGTTTCTACAAGTTCACCACCAAGGTTTATCTGCATTCCAGGCCAATCTCTATCCAGATCAAATTGTGCTTGAACAAGCTGTGTAACTTCAAGCGGAGTAATTGCATCTTGCTCGATATCGGCTTCTATAGTAATCGTTCTTTCTCCATCATAATGCCGAAAATCTGAAGGACCGGGACCAGTTTTCAATTTTGCAACCTGTTTTAATGGGATAAGTCTTCCTTGTCGATTGGGAATAAGAATTTCCATCAGATAATCAAGTTGTTTTCGAGCTTTTTCTGAAACTATTACCCGGTAATCAACATCTTCGTCTCCATAACGAACACTGGTTATTATCTGACCATCATAAGCAATTCGAACATTTTGTGCAACATCTGCAACTGTTAATCCCAATCTTGAAAGTTTATCATAATTTATGATAATTTCAACCTGGTCTTTTCCGCTTTTATCATCTCTCATTATGTCTTTAACACCCTCAATAGTCTCCAGAAAAGCTACAACTGAATAAGTAAGAGCTGTTCTCATTTCATCATTATTGCCGGATATTCGAAGGTTTATAGGTTTACCAACAGGTGGTCCTCCGGATTCAATCGAATAATTTATCTCATAAAAACCTTCCAGTTCATCAGTTTTTGCGCGCAGATCATCTACAATTTGATCTGCATTCCTTTCTCTTTCCGTATAGGGAGTCAGGTTTATTATAAGCGCTGCATAATTTTCACTTTCCGCATTGATCATTACATTGGTTCCTATCCTGGTAACATAAGAAGCTAATTCTTCTTCAGGTAATTCAGCAATAAAATGTTCAATTTCCTTTAGTTTCTCAGATGTAGTTCTTAAAGGGGTTCCAGTCGGTAATTCTACCAATATATAGAATTGTGATGCAGTGGCTGAAGGGAACAGAATGAGTTTCATATAATTTCCTGCATACCATATAGAACCTGATAAAACAATTATGAACAATAGAACGAAAAGATAACGTAATTTCAGAAGTCGGAATAATAACTTTTGGTATTTATTTCTCACAGCATAAAACCAATTTTGTTTAATTTTCTTTTTTTTATTTTTTTTCTTTGTTCGTAAACCGGGAATTAAATGAGCAGGTAATGCCACAGTCGCTTCCAGTAATGAAAAAAATAAAGCTAAACTAATTGCAAGAGGAATTGGAACTATAAATTTCCCAAAAACACCGGGCATAAAAAACATAGGAGCAAAAACCAGAAATGTAGTTAAAACAGTAGTTACTACCGGTTTATAAACTTCTCTGATTCCGTTTACCGCTGCATCTTGTGGTTCGTCACCCATTTCCCGTCGTCTCATTATATTTTCCGCAATTATTATTGAATCATCAACAATTATTCCGATAACAAGGATCATTCCACTCAAAGTAATCGTATCCAGAAAACCACCAAATAACGGCAGGAGGAAAATTGTTCCTAAGAAAGCTACCGGGATTCCCATTGCAACCCAGAATGCAGTTCTGAAATTAAGAAAGATCGGTAGTAAGATTATCACCAGAAGAAGACCTATCCAACCATTATTTAAAACTACTTCAAAACTGTTTTTAACAATACGGGAAGTATCATTGGAATAAAGCAATTCAACCCCTTCAGGAAGGTTCTTACGTTCTTTTTCAACTAGTTCTTTGATAGCATCGCAGGTTCTGATAGCATCTGCGGTTTCATTTAGATAAACTACAAAAGATATTGCTGATTTTCCATTTACCCTGGAAAGAAGTCTTTCATCTTCAAAATCATCTTTGACAATTGCCAGGTCTTTTACTCTTACCAATGGTCCATCAAAAGAAGAACGAACTACCACATCACCAACTTCGATTGGATCGCGGAATTGTGCTAATGTAACCAGGTTTTTCTCACTTGTATAAGATTCAAATGAACCTGTTGTACCTCGAATATTTCTTGCCTGAATTGCAGCTATGATCTCTCTCATTGGAATCTGATATTTTTTTATCCCTTCAGGAGAAACTTCTATCTGGATCTCCCGAGCGCGAATACCAAATCTGTCCAAACGGGAAACTCCGGTAATTGCCTTAAGTTTCTTTTCAAATAATTTTGCTAATTCTCGAATTTCTCCGTAAGGTAAATCTCCCGAAAGTCCTACTTCGATCACTTCCATTGCTGTTGAAGTATTCAGTTCTGTGATTGATGGTGATTCCGTAACTTCTTCAGGAAAATCCGTAACTCTATTCACAGCATCGCGAATTTCAGTCTTTATCTTATCCTGGTCTTTTTCATTGATATCGATTACCACAAAAATGGCAGAGACATTTTCCATTGAATAAGATGTAAAATAATCGATACCGACAACGCTCTTCAATTCTTCTTCAATTTTATTTGTAACATTAAGCTCTACATCTTCCGGGGAAGCTCCGGGATAACGGGTAACAATGTTCATCATACCAAAATCGACAACCGGAAAAATCCCCCGTTTTATCTGAACTAAAGTAGTCAATCCCAATATAATTATCATAATAGTAATAAGAGTTGCCAATATATGTCTTTCAGCGAAAAATCTAAAAAATCCCATCTTTATTTCCTCCTATTCGTAAATTTGATCCATCAATGCTTTGTATTGAAGCATCAATTTGTGATACATTAAGGAATTTTGAGCATAAGTCAGTTTTGCATTTTGTTCATTATCTCTGCTCATAATCACGAAAGTTAAATCTCCGCGTCCCTGATTATATAACTTCATTTCTTCTTTTGTCCTTTCCTTTGTTGATTCAATTTGCTCTTGATTAAGAATTAAAACATTTTCTAATTCATTAATTTGAATATATAAATTTGTTAAAGCAGAAGACATCGTAATTGTAACATCATCCAGTTGTTTATTCAGTTGTGAAATTTGGAGATCTGTTTTCTTTATCTGGTATTTTGGAGTTCGATTTTCCAGGGGAACACTGAACTGCAAACCTACTGAAATATCCGGTTCATCCAATACTAACGATTTAGTAAATTTTTCATCCAGATTTTTGAGATTTCCCTGAGCAACAAAAGCAAGATAAGGTTTGGAAATCTCTTCGATACCTAAACGGGCTAATTCAAGCTGTCCAATACGAATTTTAATAATTTTCATAACACGAGAAAATTCTTTTAATTTTTCCATATTATCATCCAGAGAACCGAGATGTTTATATTCATATAGCTTGAATTCCGGTTCTAAATTAATGATTTCTTCATTTTGGAGAAGAACAGAAAGTTCAGCCTGTAAAGCCTTCCACTGAGATTCAATCATAAAAAGGTTCTGTTTCCAGAATAGAACAGCATCTTCTGCTCGAATTACATCTGCCTGATCGACAAGATTGGCTTCTCGTTTTTTTTGAGTCCTTGAAAGTTCTTCCTCGCTTAACCTTAATCGTTCATTGATGATTTTCTTATGTTCTGTAAGGAAAACCCAATCCAAAAATTTATCAGCAGAACTGACAATAAATAACTCAAGGTTTTCTTTAGATTGGACTTTTGAAAAATCTATATCATAATCTTTGAGTTCATATTGAAGTTTGTCTAGGAGACCATTCCTATTTTTCATTAAAGGATGAGTATATGTTATATCAATCTGGTTTTGATAGAAGGGATCAGGATATCCAAAGTTCGGATCAATATTCGCAAGATTAGAAGTGAATGTAGTCGAAAATCTTCCACCAGTCCTCCAGAATAGCCTTTCAACTCCCGCACTTACATAAAATGCATCAGTTTTTTCCGGTTCACCAAATGCAAATGCAGGTTCTTCATGGGATAGATTAACCGATGAATGGAAGTTCCAGTCCTGATTTCCTAGATAACTGTTCTTTTCTTCCTTTTCGATTTGAGTCGTAAGTTTTTCTTTTTCAAAAATAGGGTGAGTTTCTTCAAGTTGATTAATGAAATCTTCCATATTAATAGTCTGAGAAATTAGCATAGTTGAAATGAAAAATATTTCGACCAACAAAAGAAAAATTAATTTTAAACATTTCATTTAGTATTCCTCCTTTTTTTAGTTCTTAATTTTTTCTTAAAACTTTTGTTATTACGCTCCAAAGTTATAACTACATTTCCCTTTTTGTGTCCTTTGTC